>NZ_JBFOCW010000058.1:0-2246 GCF_040908005.1 Aeromonas sp. s1(2024)
ATGTGGCTCACCACATCCTTCGCCCCCTGGTTCGCCTCCGTCATCTCGGTGCCGGTCACGGCGCTGATGACCGGATTGGCCCCGTCGCCGATGGCCACGCTCAGGGTGGAGGAGACTTTATCTCCGTCACTGTCGATGAGGGTGAAGCCCGCCTTGAGCAGACTGTCTGCACTCCCCTGATCCAGCGGTTGGTTCAGGGTGAAGACGTAGTGACCGTTCTGATCCAGCGTCAACGTGAAGACGTTCTGGCCGTTGACGGCGCCGCTGATGCTGTTGCCGCTGATGGTGATGACCACGGGCTGGCCGCCGCTGGTGAGCCCCTGCAGGCCAGGTTGGCTGGCATCGAAGCCGATATGGGCCAAAGGATCGGTGCCGGCGGTGATATTGAGATCCCCACTGAGGGTCTGGGCGGCGCTCCAGTCGCTGTCCTCCACCAGGGTGAGGGAGACGGGGTCGACCTGGGGCAAGGCGCCGTCGGTGATGGCGATATTGAGGGTGCCGAGATTGCTTCGGTCACCGTCAAAATCGGTGCCCTGCACCTGCAGCCCCAGGTTGACGCTGTTGGTGCTGACCGGCTGATCCAGCACGCCATCGAGCGTCACATGGTACTTGCCGTCCAAGTCCAGGGTCACGGTCAGGATGGGTTTGTTAGCCGCATCCAGCAGGGTGATCTGGTTGCCGCTGACCTGATAGTGGGTCGGCTGGCCGCCGCTGGTGAGGCCATTCAGGCCGGGCTGGCTCGCCTCGAAGTTCAGCGACACCAGGCGATCGCTGCCCACGCTCACCGGCAACTGGCCATCCAGGGTCTGGCCTGAGGCCCCTTCCTGCAAGGTGACCCCGCTGTCGATGCCAAGGTGAGGATCGGCGGCATCGGTCACATGGATGACGGTATCGCCCTTGCTGACGGTGCCATCGCTGTCCGTCACCTGCATGCCGACACGAATATCGAGCCTGTCGTTCGCGCCGTGATCCAGGTTGGTGTGAGTCACCACCTGATAATCGAAATCCACCTTGGTGTGCGCCGCGACGCTATCGGGCACATTGGGCAGGGTCACGCTCAGCACCAGGGTGCCGCTCGCAGTCACTGCCTGGAAGCTGTGGCCGTTGCTGCCCGGTACGGCCTGCCAGGTGAGGGTCTCGCCATTGTGAGTGACGGGATTGCCGTTGATGTCCATGACCTGACCGCTCAGGACCAGGCGCACATCGACGATGGGATCGGAGTAGGCCTGTACCGTCACCTTGCCCGTGATGAGCTGATCGTCAGCGGTCGCACCATTGGCGGCGCCATCGAAGCGCCCCTCGCTCAGGGTCACGCTGTCGATGGTCACCCCGTTGACGATCGGCCTGACGCCTTCGCTGATGGTGATGTCCAGAGTGCCCGTGGTGCTGTCGTTGTTGCCGCCCCCCTTGTCACTGTCAATGATGTCAAGCTTGAGGGGCAGACTCGTCTTGCCGTCACCGCCGCTCTGGTGCACCCCCTGATAAAGGGTCACCTTGTAGTCGAACGTGTTGCTGGCGGCATTGTCCAGCTTGCCCACCAGTTCGACCTGAAGCACCTCGACGCGCACGCCGTTCACGTCCACATAACCCTTGAGGATCTGGTTGCCCGGAATGGCGGGAGCCCCGTCCACCAGTTCGTATTTCACCTGCTGACCCAGTGCCATCAAGGGGGGCTGGGAAGCCGGATCGGCGAACGAGACCTGACTCACCCGATCCGACCCCGACTCCAGGGTAAAGTGTCCCGTTTCCGTCAGGGTGTTGTGGCCGTCGAGCCCACGCTCATCCAGGCTCACCCCGCTGCCCGCCACGAAGTGCGGCGCATGGCCGTCCTTGATGGTGAGCGGCAAGTCGGTGGAGACCCTGTCCCCGTCCTTGTCGGTCAGGGTGACGGTGAGCGGCAGGTCGAGGGATTCGCTGCCCTGGTGATCCAGCTCGGCCCCCAGGGTCACCTTGGCGGTGACGCTCCAGTTGCCGTTGTTCTCAACGAGGCTCAGCTCGGCCCGCAGCACCTCGCGGCCGTCCGCGCTGGTCCCCACCAGCTCGCCGTTGGCATCCAGGGTGAAAGTCACCGGGCTGCCGTGGCTGCTGTACTTGCCATCCAGGCTCTGCTGAATGGCGGCGATATCGAATTTGAGGCTGCTCGTATCGAGTGCATCAGCCCCGTGGCTCACGGTGAAGCTCATGTGGCTCACCACATCCTTCGCCCCCTGGTTCGCCTCCGTCATCTCGGTGCCGGTCACGGCGCT
>NZ_JBFOCW010000059.1:0-215955 GCF_040908005.1 Aeromonas sp. s1(2024)
GAGCTCTAGCAGGCTGAGTTTGCGACGTGCTACTTTCTCGTTGGTGGTCATACGGTGACTCCGGATAACACGGTAGGGGTACCGTTTTGTTATCCAGTTTGAAGCCGTATGACCACTCCCTTTTGTGGGCAACTGTCAGGTGAATACCATCTCCATACATGAAGACCATCTCCATGCCGTCTGAGCCTCCAAAGCAGAGCCCCCTTGCCACTGACAAGGGGGCTCTGTCGCTTTCATCGGAGTGCCCGATGCGGTTATGGCGATACCGAAGGGGGGAGGATCATGGGGCCGGCCACCGCGTGAGCGGCCTCGTCACCTCGCAGTACCCGTACTATCTCGAGGGCGAACTCGATGGCGGTACCCGGGCCCTGGCTGGTGATCAGGCGATGGGCTTCATCGGTCACGACCCGCGCCGTGCTCAATTGTGTCGCGGGCAGACGGGCCTGAAAGCCCGGATGGCAGGTGGTGCTCGCATTCCCCAGCAAGCCGTGATGGTGCAGTACCACGGCGGGTGCGGCGCAGATGGCGGCGCGCCAGCGGCCGAGGCCTGCCTGCTCCCGTAGCAGGTCGATGGCGAGGGGGGTGTCGCGGATCACTTCGCTGCCGGGCAGACCGCCCGGCACGACCATGGCATCGAAGTCACGAGTGGTCAGCTCGTCGAGATGGCAATCCGCCACCAGTTGCACCCCGCGAGAGGCTCGGATCTGGCGCGCTCCGGTGGGGCAGCAGGAGGCCAGCACCACATCGATGCCACCCCGAACCAGGGTATCGACGATGACAACCGTCTCTATCTCTTCCGACCCGGGGGCCACCAGTACCAGTACGCTCATCCTGCACTCCTTGCTTGCCAGCTCTGCTCAGTGCTTCTCTTTGACGGCCTGATAGAGGCCCTGATTGACCGGCACCGCGATACCGTGAAGGGCGGCCTTGCCCAGCAGGAAGCCGGTGATGGCTTCGATCTCGGTCTCGCGGCCCTGTTCCATGTCTTGATACATGGAAGAGTAATTGTCGGCGGTGAGCTCCACCACCATCATGACGCGGCGTAGCAGCTCTTCGCTGCCGGTGGGCTGACCTTCGGCCCGCATGACGTCAGCCACTTCCACGCAGATTTGCTGCAGGGCATCGGCAAAACGCGGACCGGCCAATTCGCCGTTCTTGAGCTTGTAGAGCGCGGTGAGGGGATTGATGGCGCAGTTGACGGCGAGTTTCTGCCACTGACGTGTCAGGATCTGCTCATCCCAACCGGCCTGACCCAGGGCGCTGGCCAGCTCGTCGGCGAGGTGGGCATGGGCACGGGCCGCTTCGTTGACAGGGCCCAGCCAGGTCTCCCCCTTGCCGGTGTGGCGGAACACGAAGTGGCCGCTCTGCATGGCGCCATGGCTGGTGACGCCGGCGATCACCGGATTGTCGGGGAAGAGTGCGACCACCTGATCGGCGATCCCCATGCCGTTGTGCAGCAGCACGATGGGCACCCCTGCCGCCAGTTGCCCGACCAGGGGAGTGAGGGCCGATATCACCTGCCCCGCCTTGGTCATGACCAGCAGGCGTTTGATGCTGCCCGGCTTGTCGATGAAGGCGCGTTCGATGGCCAGGAGCTGGGTATGCCCCTCAAGGGAGGTAAAGTCGACGCCGGGGTGCAAGGTGGCACGATGGCGCTCGCGCAGCAGGAGGCGGGTTGCTTGGCCGCTTTGGGTCAACAGGGAGGCGAAGACGCCGCCCAGGGCGCCGCAGCCCAGCAAGGTCCACTCGGGAGAGACAGGGTGACGGCGTGTTTTCAGGTTGTTGTCGCGTAATCCGCTTGGCATGAAGAGGCTCGATCATGGGAAGGGCTGCCATCCTGTCAACCGCCAACCCGGGATAAGGGAAGATGTCGCTTGGTGAATACCTGGAACCGGTGCATGAGCTGGTTGCCGGGTCGTGCTCAAGGTTCATGCGCAGCCAGGGAGCCTCATGTATGCATGAACATGCGGGTGTCTGGGCTGCACTTCACCGAGTGTCGGACCTCTCGCGGTCGCTCCTAAACGGGTTCTAACGGGTCTCACCATTCCTGTGCGCAGGGGATTCTAGCAGAGCAATCCCATCGAAATCAGCAAATTTGCCCGTTTTCTGGTAGATTTGCCCACCTGTCAGCACAACCTGAAGTACAGCATGAGGAGCCCGGCTATGCCGTCATTCGATATTGTCTCTGAAGTCAAAATGAACGAGGTGTTGAACGCCGTTGATAACGCCAACCGTGAACTGGCGACCCGTTTCGATTTTCGTGGTGTGGAAGCCAGCTTCGAATTGAACAAGGAAGAAGTGAAGCTGGAAGCCGATGCCGATTTCCAGCTCAAGCAGATGGTCGAGATCCTGCGCGGCGCCCTGCTCAAGCGCCAGATCGAGAACAGTTCCATGGATGTGGGTGACAGCGTCCACTCCGGCAAACGTTTCCACCTGACCGTGAAGTTCAAGCAGGGGATCGACAAGGAAGTGGCCAAGAAGCTGGTGAAGCTCATCAAGGACTCCAAGATCAAGGTGCAGGCTGCCATCCAGGGCGACGAGGTGCGGGTCACCGGCAAGAAGCGCGACGATCTGCAAGAGACCATGGCCTTGGTGCGTGGCGCCGAACTGGGCCAGCCGATGCAGTTCCAGAACTTCCGCGACTGATGGCGAACGGGGAGGGCGCGGCTCTCCCCCCACTGCCAGCATGAGGGCATAAAAAAACCGGAGCAGCTGCTCCGGTTTTTTGTATCCGTGTGACGAGTTCGATTAGAACTTGTAGGTCACGGAGAAGTAGTGGCTGAAGCCAGAGCTCTTCCACGGGGTACCGTCGTAGGCGGTGGAACCGTCTTTGGTGCCGTAGGCATCCATGAAGTACTTCAGGCCGTAACCGACGGCGTAGCGGTCGGAGTGCCAGTAGATACCGTGGAAGGTAGCCAGGTTGTCGCTGGTACGGTCAGCACGGTTGTGGGTGTCCAAGTCGAAGGCGTAGTCCAGGTAACCCTGATAGGAGACGAAGCTGCCGTTGCTGAAGGTGTAGAAAGGCTTGAACCAGTTCATGGCGAACCAGTAACCGTTCCACTCACCCTCTTCTTCGGTGAAGAACTGGTTTTCGGTGGCGTGACGAGCATACAGGTTCATGCCCACTTTGCCGAACCAAGGCACTTGTACATCAGCACCCAGACCGATCATGTTTTCCATCTGGTTGTCGCCGATGTTGTTCAGAGAGGCGATGTAAACCTCTTGCACCGGACCGAAGGAGAGATCTTTACCAGTCAGCGCATCCAGAGACATACGCGGCGCAAACTTCATGAACAGGTTCTGACCCTTGTGCTTGTCGCTGTGACGGGAGTCGAAGATATCGAAGACGTCGACGTAACCGTACAGGTCAAACAGGCCGGAGCGACCACCGAATTCCATTTCGAAGTAGGTGTCGTTGTAATCTTCAGCACCTGCAGTGAAAGGACGTTGGTCGATGGTGTGCATCACGTTGAACTGCATCCACTTGTAGTCGTTCTTGTGGATGTCGCCGCTGTAGTCGGCAGCGAAGGCCGGAGTGGCGGAGGCAGCCAGTAGACCGGCAGCGATCAGAGTCTTGGTAAATTTGGCCATTTTATTGGTCTCTTGTGCGTTAGTTGAGGTTTTCCGTAGCCTGCCCACAAGGAGCGGGAGGGATTCTAGCCAAATAAATTCAACGGATAAACAAGCACCAGGGAACTTTGTCAGGATTTGTGAATCTAATCACCCCCTAAAATGCGCAAACGCTTGCTATTTGTGCGTTTGTGGTGACAAGGTGCTGCCTCGTTTGGCAACCATGATGATCAGGATCATCACCGGAATACCGAGCAGACTGGTGCCGATGAAGAAGTGGCTGTAGCCGATCTGCTCCACTACCCGACCGGAAAACCCCGCCAGCAACTTGGGCAGCAACAGCATGATGGAGCTGAACAGGGCGTACTGGGTGGCGGAGAAGGCGACGTTGGTGAGACTCGATAGATAGGTCACAAACGCAGCCGTGGCGATGCCGGCGCTGAGGTTGTCCAGCGAGATGATCAGAGTCAGCAGCTCCAGGTTGTGGCCCACTTCGTTGAGGAGAGCGAACAGCAGGTTGGTGCTGGCGGTCAGCACGGCGCCGAGGAACAGGATGCGCAGGGTGCCAAAGCGCATCACCAGCACGCCCCCGAGCGCGGCCCCCACCAGCGTCATGATGACGCCATAGACCTTGGTGATGGTGGCCACTTCCGTCTTGCTGAACTGCAGATCCACATAGAAGCTGTTGGACATCACCCCCATCACCACGTCCGAGATGCGATAGCAGGCGATAAGCCCCAGGATCAGCAGGGCCGAGGAGCCGTAGCGGCGGAAGAAGTCGGCGAAGGGACACCAGATGGCCTCGTAGGTCCAGGCCCCCAGCCCGGCCAGCGTGGGTGACCAACCCCGTGCCAGCAGGGTGGCCTTGCGCGCCATCTGCTGCTCGTCCTGACTCTTGAGATCGATCTGCGGTTCGTGACTCATCAGGGTGGTGAGGATGCCAAGAGACATCAGCCCTCCCATCAGCAGATAGGTGAGCTGCCAGCCGCGATAGTCATAGCCGCTGTTGCTGCCGAGCCAGGCCGCCAGCGCCAGCGCCCCCGCTCCCGCCATGATCATGGCGAGTCGATACCCCGTCATATAGGACGCGGCCATGGCCGCCTGCAGCCGCTCGGGAGCGGATTCGATGCGATAGGCATCGATGACGATGTCCTGGGTGGCAGAGGAGAAGGCCACCAGCAGGGCGAAGAGGGCCAGCTGGGCGAGCTGGGTCTTGGGATCGCAATAGGCCATCCCCACCAGGGAGAGGGCGATCAGCACCTGGGAGAACAGCATCCAGCTGCGTCGCCGCCCAAGCAGCCGTGACAGCAGGGGCAGGGGCAGCCGATCCACCAGGGGCGACCACAGCCACTTGAAACCGTAGGCCAGCGCTACCCAGCTCATGTAGCCGATGTCGGTCAGGCTGACATCCGCCTCGCGCAGCCAGAACGAGAGGGTGCCAAAGACCAGCAGCAAGGGCAGGCCGGAGGAGAATCCCATGGCAAACAGGATGAGTACCCGCGCTTCCAGATAGACGGCGAGGGCATCTCGCCAGCGGGTGGCGCGGCCCGGTGTGTGGCTGGGCGGGCGGAGATTGTTCAACTGCCTGACTCCTCTGGGAAAAGGGGGTCATTTTGTCAGGTTCGGCAGGCCTAGCCAAGGCAAGCCGAGGGGGGAGCGGCAGGTTTCAGGGGCGCGAGCCGATGCAGTGGTGCGGGCAGGGGCCCTCGTCGGCGAGAAAATTGGCGCAGGCCATGAGTTGCAGGCGCAGCGCGTCATCACAGAGGAGGTGCTGCTCATCCCACAGGTGCAGGCTGTGAAGCAGATGCCAGAACACCCCTTCCTGTGCGTTGGCGGGGGTTTTGTCCATGGGGATCACGCAGAGCGCCTGCCAATGGGAGAGAAGCTGCCAACTCAAGTCTTCCAGCTGCTGATAGGGAATCTTGCGTGCCAGAAAATGGCGAACCGCCTGGGCCAGCGGGCCGGCGTGTTGGGTTATGTAATCATGACAGGTCACCGGCTCCTCCTTCTGGTTCTGCTCCCCGATGCGTGGCACACATCGGGGAGCAGAGTATAGAAAAAGAGATTGGTGACCCGTTCAGGGACGCGGTGGAATGTGATCCGGGCCGCGTTATTTGTCCGCGAGCAGCACCACTTTCTTCAGGATGATGGGGCTGGTGGGGACGTCGTTGGCACGCAGGATGGAGCTGTAGCCGGTCTGGACCTGGGCCAGTTTGTCCAGCACCTCCATCCCCTTCACGACCTGGCCGAACACGGTGTAACCGGCGCCGGCATTGGCGTTGAGGTTGTCGTTGTCCACCAGATTGAAATAGAACTGGCGAGTGGCGCTGTCGACCGCCTGGGTGCGGGCCATGGCGATGGTGCCGCGCTTGTTGGGCAGGCCGCCTCTGGACTCGTTGACCACGGGATCGAAGGTCGGCAGGGGCTGGAACTGCTGGTTGTAGCCCCCACCCTGTACCACGAAGTTCTGGATCACCCGGTGGAACAGGCTACCGTCATAGCTGCCGTCTGCCACGTAGCGCAGGAAGTTCTTCACGGTCTGGGGCGCCTGTTTGGGGGCCAGCTCCACGACGATGGTGCCATGGTTGGTCTCCATTTGGACTTTTTGACCGGCAAAAGCCAGGGGGGCGATCAAGGTGATCAGTAACCAGAGTTTCTTCATTTATATGTCCTCGCTCAGCTCGGCTGACCCTTGAGATAACCGCGCAGCGCCTCGTCGGCCATGATCTGCTGCAGCACGCTGCCCAGCTGCTGGTTCAGAGTGGATTCCAGATCGGCCATGCTCGGCTCGCCCGGGCCCTCCTTGCTGGAGGACATGTTGAACTGCTTGGTCAGCTTGCTGCCCTGGAAGTCGGCAATCACCTGCAGGCTGACGCGGGACTTGGTGACATAGGTGAAGGTCTTCTCTTCCACGGTGACGGCGGCAGTGGAGATGGCCAGCGTCAGGTTGGTGGTGCCGCTGTTGCCCACTTCCAGGCCCTGGCTGCGCAGCCCTTCCGCCAGTTTTTCAGCCAGCAGGCTGTTGAGAGGCTGACTGCTGTTCACCAGCACAGGGGCCTTCTCTTTTTTCTTGATGGAGAAAACATAGGCGGCTTCACGTTTGTCCACCCCTTCCATGGTGATGCGGTTGCCGGAGTAGTACTGCTGGTTGGAGGGGATGACTTGCGGGTTGAGCAGGGCGCTCTCGGGCCAGTGAGTAGCACAACCGCCCAATACCAGAGCGGCCAGCAGCAAGAGTGACTTTTTCATCATGGGTTTCCTTTAGCTTTATCTTTAGCGTTTGATGGCTTTCAAAATAACGAATTTGCTGTTCGACGCAACGACTTGTGCGTTGCCAAACAGGCGCTTGAGTTTGTTGTGATAGTCCAGATGACGGTTGCCTACTATCCAGAGTTCGCCCCCCTGAGGCAACACCCGGTGGGCATCGCTGAACATCTGCCAGGCGATGTGATCGGTGATTGCCTGCAATTGATGGAAGGGGGGATTGCAGAGGATCCTGTCTGCCGCCCCGACGGGAACGTCATCGAGACAGTTGTTGACCATGAAGTGGGCACGGGGCAAGGCATCGGGCAGGTTGTGCTCGACGTTGAGCCGTGCGGACGCCACCGCCATCCGGGATTCGTCGATGAAGGTCACCTCCACCTCGCTGTCCCGCGCGAGCAGGGAGAGCCCGAGCACGCCATTGCCACATCCCAGATCGATCACCCTGCGGGCACTGTGGATGGGCAGGTTGTCCAGCATGAAGCGGGCGCCGATATCCAGGCTCGTGCGCGAGAACACGTTGGCATGGTTGTGGATGAGCATGTCGGTGCCTTCCAGCGGCCAGACGGTCGGGAAGGGACTGGTCAGGGACGGGCGCTCGGCGGCCGGGGTGCAATGAATGAGGCGTGCCTTCTTCCAGGCGAGCGAGGTGCGGGTCTCCCCCAGATACTTTTCGAACAGCTTGAGGGTGGAGGTGTGGATGTCCTTGGCCTTGCCGGCAGCAATGATGCGGGTCGCGGGGGTGACGACCCCGCGCAGGGCAAGCAGTTGCTGCTCCAGCAGCGCCTGATACTTGGAGACCTTGATCACCACCAGGGCGGGGGCATCGGGCAGGGGGGCCAGGGCATCCTGCAGGGTGATGGCGTGGGGATCCAGCCCGTTTTCCGCCAGATTGGCCAGGGTGGCCCGCTCGCTGATGTGGGAGTCGGTCACGCAGACGGGGGCGTGGGCATGCAGATAGCCGGCCAGGGCGCCGAAGCCGTCGTTCATGATGATGACGGGGCCGTCAGGTACCTGCTGCGATTCGGCAAGGTGGCTTATCAGATACTCGTCCGCCGCATCCCAGGCCTGCAGGGGGTCCTGGCTCTGCCGTGGGTAACGATACAGGGTCAGGCGGCAGTGGGCCGTGTCGAGCAGGGTTTGCATAGGCAAGAGTCCAACGTGTGATTGATGAATGGCGACCGTCTGCCCCGTGTTGCCCGGCAGCGGTGAAAGTGGCGCTATTCTAGCGGCGGCGGAGAAATTCACCAGTCCGGTGCGGCGAGAGCGAGCGGATCCTTCGTACCTGATGCATCGGGCGCACAACCCTGGCTACAATGGCCGGATATTCAACGAGGAGTCCTTACCGTGAGCATACAACAACAGATAGAGGCCAAGCTGGCCGCCGCGCTCTCCCCGAGCCACCTGGAAGTGATCAATGAAAGCTACATGCACAGGGTGGCACCGGGCTCCGAAAGCCACTTCAAGGTAGTCGTGGTGAGCCAGGCGTTTGAGGGACAGCGTTTGCTGGGGCGCCATCGTCAGGTGAACGGGGTGCTGGCCGACGAGCTGGCGGGAGCCATTCATGCATTGGCGCTGCATACCTATACCGAATCCGAGTGGCAGGCCAGGGAGCAGGCGCCAAAGACGCCGGGTTGCGTCAGCAAATCCCCCTTTGCGTGAGCCGTTGGACCTTCTGATGGCGCCTTCCTCGGGCCATTAACAGCGCTATCACGAATGGTGTGCTGCCAGGGATGAGGGGTGTAGCATTATTTTTTCTAATCCTTTTCCTTATGCCTGAAAAATACCTCTATATGGTTAGTTTTGCGAAAAGTCCTTTAAAACCACGGCTTGCAAGGACGTGCGCGAAATATTCAGTGAAGGTTAATTTTGTGATAGGGCGGGGATTTTCCCCATTTGGCGTGGCGGCTAACTCGCCTAAGGTGGTAAACTCAGGCGCTTTTGAATGATCCTGTATGTTGCTGATTTGTTTATTTCTTCGACAGCTTTCCGCGATGTTGACGGGCTCATTCAACAACTCGTCGTGATGTATTTCTCGGCGCTAACCAACCTGTCTTCCCTTAACGGTAGTGCAAGTGAGTATGATTACAATTAAAAGAGGACTGGACATCCCCGTGCTGGGTGCTCCGGAGCAAGTAATCTACGATGGCCCGGCCATCACCCGTGTTGCTACACTCGGCGAAGAGTTCGTGGGGATGCGTCCTACTATGTTTGTCAAAGTAGGTGATCGCGTCATTAAAGGTCAGGAGCTCTTCGAAGATAAGAAGAATCCCGGCGTTAAATTCACGGCCCCTGCCACCGGTGTGGTTTCTGAGATCAACCGTGGTGCCAAGCGTGTTCTCCAGTCCGTCGTCATCGACATCGATGGGTCCGACGAGCAGGTGACCTTTGAGCATTTTGCCTCCGCCGAGCTGGCACAGCTCGAGCGCAGCAAGGTGCAGGAGATCCTGGTCGCATCAGGCCAATGGACCGCGCTGCGTACCCGCCCGTTCAGCAAGGTGCCGGCCGTGGGTTCCACCCCGCGCGCCATCTTCGTCACCGCCATGGACACCAATCCGCTGGCCGCCAGTGCGGAGCTGATCATCAAGGAACAGGCCCAGGCCTTCCTCGACGGTCTGGCCGTGCTGACCCGCCTGACCGATGGTACCGTCCACGTCTGCAAGGGCGAAGCCAGCCTGCCGCACTCCTCCTTGGCCCAGGTCAAGGAAGCCGTGTTCGTCGGTCCGCATCCCGCCGGTCTGCCGGGCACCCACATCCACTTCCTGGATCCGGTCGGTGCCAACAAGGTGCAGTGGCACATCAACTATCAGGACGTGATCGCTTACGGCAAGCTGTTCACCACCGGCCAGATCTTCACCGACAAGGTGATCTCCCTGGCTGGCCCGAACGTCATCAAGCCGCGTCTGCTGCGTACCCGTCTGGGTGCCAGCCTCAGCCAGCTGACCAACAACGAGCTGCGTGCGGACGAAAACCGCATCATCTCCGGTTCCCTGCTGAGCGGTGCCAAGGCCGAAGGGGTCCATGACTACCTGGGTCGCTTCCACAACCAGGTGAGCGTGCTGGGCGAAGGCCGTGAGAAAGAGTTCATGGGCTGGGTCAAACCCAGTGCCAACAAGTTCTCCATCACCCGTACCACCCTCTCTCACCTGATGAAGGGCAAACTCATCAACTTCACTACCACCACCAACGGTAGTGATCGCTCCATGGTGCCTATCGGCAACTATGAGCGTGTGATGCCGCTCGACATCCTGCCGACCCTGCTGCTGCGGGATCTGATCTCCGGTGACACCGACAGCGCGCAGGCGCTCGGCTGCCTGGAGCTGGATGAGGAAGATTTGGCGCTCTGTACCTTCGTCTGCCCCGGCAAGACAGAGTACGGCCCCGTCTTGCGTGAGTGCCTGACCAAGATCGAACTGGAAGGTTAAGCGATGAGTTTCAAGCAACTTCTTGAAAATATGGAACATCACTTCGAGCCGGGTGGCAAGTACGCCAAGTACTATGCCCTGTTCGAAGCGGCGTACACCCTGTTTTATACCCCGGGTTCCGTGACCCGCAATGCCGCCCACGTCCGTGATGCGATCGATCTGAAGCGCATGATGATCATGGTGTGGCTGGCCGTGTTCCCGGCCATGTTCTGGGGCATGTACAACGTCGGCAACCAGTCCATCGCCGCCATCGCCCACATGGGCAGCGCGGCCGGTGCCGATTCCTGGCAATACGCCCTGGCCACCCTGTTCGGTGCCTCGCTGGATCCGGCCGTCGCCGGCATCGGCAGCAAGATGCTGATCGGTGCGGCGCACTTCTTCCCGATCTACATCACCGTCTTCATCGTCGGTGGTTTCTGGGAAGTGCTGTTCGCCATGGTGCGCAAGCACGAGATCAACGAAGGCTTCTTCGTGACCTCCATCCTGTTCGCCCTGATCGTGCCGCCCGAGCTGCCCCTGTGGCAAGCTGCCCTGGGTATCACCTTCGGTGTGGTGCTGGCCAAGGAAGTGTTCGGTGGTACCGGCAAAAACTTCCTGAACCCGGCGCTGGCGGGTCGTGCCTTCCTGTTCTTCGCCTACCCGGGTCAAATCTCCGGTGATGCGGTCTGGGTTGCCGTTGACGGCTTCTCCGGCGCAACCGCACTGAGCCAGTGGGCCCAGGGCGGCCAGATGGCGCTGATCAACGGTGCCACCGGTGAAGCCATCAGCTGGATGGACGCCTTCCTTGGCAACCTGCCCGGTTCCATCGGTGAAGTTTCCACCCTGATGATCCTCATCGGCGCAGCCATGATCGTCTACATGCGCATCGCCTCCTGGCGCATCATCGCCGGCGTCATGGTCGGTATGGTCGCGACCTCCCTGCTGTTCAACGTCATCGGTTCCGATACCAACCCCATGTTCAGCATGCCGTGGCACTGGCACCTAGTGCTGGGTGGCTTCGCGTTCGGCATGGCCTTCATGGCGACCGACCCCGTCTCCGCTGCCTTTACCAACAAGGGCAAGTGGTGGTATGGCGCCCTGATCGGCGTGATGGTGGTGCTGATCCGGGTAGTGAACCCCGCATTCCCGGAAGGCATGATGCTGGCCATTCTGTTCGCCAACCTGTTTGCCCCCTTGTTTGACCATTTCGTGGCGCAGGCGAACATCAAGCGGAGGATCGCACGTGGCGTTTAATAAAGACTCTACTACCGGCACCCTCGCCGTAGTGACCGGTCTGTGTCTGGTCTGCTCCATCGTGGTCTCCGTGGCTGCCGTGGGTCTGCGTCCGGCCCAGCTGGAAAACAAGGCACTGGACAAGCAAAGCAACATCCTGTCCGTCGCCGGCGTCGACATCAGCGCCGTGGCCAAGCGTGACCTGGCCCAGCTCTATGGCGACAAGATTGAAGCGCGTCTGGTGGATCTGACCAGCGGTGAGTTCGTTGACGGCGACGCCGACAACTTCGACACCAAGGTCGCCGCCAAGGATCCGGCCAAGAGCATCCGTCTGGCCCCGGCCGACGACAAGGCCGGCCTGCGTCAGATCTCCAAGCTGGTTCCCGTGTTCTTCGCGAAAGATGCCGAAGGCAAGGTCGACAACATCATCCTGCCGATCTACGGCCAGGGTCTGTGGTCCACCATGTATGCCTTCGTAGCGGTCGCGGCCGACGGTCAGACCATCAAGGGCATCACCTACTATGACCACGGTGAAACCCCGGGTCTGGGTGGCGAGATCGAGAACCCGGCCTGGCGCGAGCTGTTCGTCGGCAAGAAGCTGTTCGACCAGAACGGCCAGCCTGCGCTGCGGGTGATCAAGGGCCATGCTCCGGCTGGTTCCGAGCATGAAATCGACGGCCTGTCTGGTGCAACCCTGACCGGTAATGGTGTACAGCACACCTTCGACTTCTGGATGGGCCCCAAGGGCTTCGGTCCCTTCCTGGCCAAGGTACGTGCAGGAGAAATCAACAATGGCTGACAAGAGCGAAATGAAAAAGTTGCTGTTGACGCCTGTGCTCGGCAACAACCCCATCGCACTGCAGGTGCTGGGTGTCTGTTCCGCGCTGGCCGTTACCAGCCAGATGAAGACAGCGTTCGTGATGACGCTGGCCGTTACCGCGGTCACCGCCTTCTCCAACCTGTTCATCTCCCTGATCCGCAACCAGATCCCGAACAGCGTGCGGATCATCGCCCAGATGGCGGTGATTGCCTCGCTGGTTATCGTGGTTGACCAGGTGCTCAAGGCGTATGCCTATGACATCTCCAAGCAACTGTCGGTGTTCGTCGGCCTCATCATCACCAACTGTATCGTGATGGGTCGTGCCGAAGCCTACGCCATGAAGAGTGCCCCGCTGCCCTCCTTCCTGGACGGTATCGGCAACGGTCTGGGTTATGGCGCCGTGCTGCTGACCGTGGCCACCGTGCGCGAGATCCTGGGTTCCGGCACCTGGTTCGGCATCGAGCTGCTGCCGCTGGTGAACAATGGTGGCTGGTATGTGCCCAACGGCCTGCTGCTGCTGCCGCCGAGTGCGTTCTTCATCATTGGTCTGATCATCTGGGGCGTGCGCACCAAGGATCCCAAGCAGGTGGAGGCGAAGGATTAAGGTATGGAACACTATATCAGTCTGTTGATTCGCTCGATCTTCATCGAGAACCTGGCGCTCTCCTTCTTCCTGGGGATGTGTACCTTCCTGGCGGTGTCCAAGAAGGTCAAGACCGCCATGGGTCTGGGGATTGCCGTTATCGTGGTTCAGACCGTGGCCGTCCCGGCCAACAACCTGATCTACAACTACGTGCTCAAAGACGGTGCCCTGGTATCCGGTCTGGATCTGAGCTTCCTGAGCTTCATCACCTTCATCGGGGTGATCGCGGCCCTGGTGCAGATCCTGGAGATGGCGCTGGACAAGTATTTCCCGGCCCTCTACAACGCCCTCGGTATCTTCCTGCCGCTCATCACCGTGAACTGCGCCATCTTCGGCGGCGTCTCCTTCATGGTGCAGCGTGACTACAACTTCGTTGAGTCCGTGGTCTATGGCGTGGGTTCGGGTGCAGGCTGGATGCTGGCTATCGTCGCGATGGCAGGGATCCGCGAGAAGATGAAATATTCCGATGTTCCGGAAGGCCTGCGCGGCCTCGGCATCACCTTCATCACCGCGGGTCTGATGGCGCTGGGCTTCATGTCCTTCTCTGGTATTTCCCTGTAATCGGAAAGGAAATATAGATGGAAATTATTCTGGGTGTGGTCATGTTCACCGTGATCCTGCTGGCCTTGGTGGCAGTCATTCTGTTCGCCAAGTCCAAGCTGGTGACCGCCGGTGACGTGACAATCAGCATCAACGGCGACCCGGCCAAGGCTGTGACCAGCCCGGCGGGTGGCAAGCTGCTTGGCGTGCTCGCCGGCAGTGGTATCTTCGTCTCCTCCGCCTGTGGCGGCGGTGGCTCCTGTGGTCAGTGCAAGGTGCGTGTGAAATCCGGCGGCGGCGACATCCTGCCGACCGAGCTGGATCACATCAGCAAGGGCGAAGCCCGTCATGGCGAGCGTCTGGCCTGCCAGGTCACCGTGCGTTCCGACATGGACATCGAGCTGCCGGAAGAGATCTTCGGCGTGAAGAAGTGGGACTGTACCGTCATCTCCAATGACAACAAGGCCACCTTCATCAAGGAGCTCAAGCTGCAGATCCCGGATGGCGAGAGCGTGCCGTTCCGCGCCGGTGGTTATATCCAGATCGAAGCGCCTGCCCACCACGTGCAGTACAAGAACTTCGATATTCCCGAGGAGTATCGTGGCGACTGGGATCGCTTCAAGATCTTCGAGCTGGAGTCCAAGGTCAACGAGCCGATCATCCGTGCCTACTCCATGGCGAACTATCCGGAAGAGTTCGGCATCATCATGCTGAACGTGCGGATCGCCACCCCGCCGCCCAGCAACTGGACTGCCCCTCCCGGCCAGATGTCTTCCTACATCTTCAGCCTGAAGGCCGGTGACAAGGTGACCATCTCCGGTCCGTTCGGCGAGTTCTTCGCCAAGGACACCGACGCCGAAATGGTGTTCGTTGGTGGTGGTGCGGGTATGGCGCCGATGCGCTCCCACATCTTCGACCAGCTGCGCCGTCTGAAGACCAAGCGCAAGATGAGCTTCTGGTACGGTGCCCGTTCCAAGCGCGAGATGTTCTATGTCGAAGACTTCGACATGCTGCAGGCCGAGAACGACAACTTCCAGTGGCACGTCGCCCTGTCCGATCCGCAACCGGAAGACAACTGGGATGGCTACACCGGCTTCATCCACAACGTGTTGTTCGAGAACTACCTCAAGAACCACGAGGCGCCTGAGGATTGCGAGTTCTACATGTGCGGGCCTCCCGTGATGAACGCCGCCGTCATCAACATGCTGAAAAACCTCGGTGTTGAAGACGAGAACATCCTGCTGGATGACTTCGGTGGTTAATCCATGCACAGCGTTGTAAAGACCTGGCTAGCCTTCGGGCTAGCCTTTTTCTTGACTGGGTGCGGTCAGGAAACGGTCCAATCGAAGCCGGAGATCCACATCACCGGCAGCACCATGGGTACCTACTACTCCATCAAGGTGGCAGATAGCGCTGTTCAGGATGCCGCCAGGCTGCAAGCCGAGGTCGACGTCTTGCTGGAGCGGGTCAACGATCAGATGTCGACCTATCGCCCGGATTCCGAGCTGTCACGCTTCAACCAGCACAAGAGCAATACCCCTGTGGTGGTTTCCCGCGATACCGCGCGGGTGGTGACCGAGGCCATTCACATTGGCCGCGAGAGCCGCGGGGCGCTGGACGTCACCGTCGGTCCTCTGGTCAATCTGTGGGGCTTTGGGCCGGATGCCAGACCGACCAAGGTGCCGTCCGACGAGCTGATCGCCCAGACCCGGCAGAAGACGGGCCTTGGCAATCTGCATGTGATAACCTCTGCCGATGCCGATACCCTGCAAAAGGACATCCCGGACCTCTACGTGGATCTCTCCGCCATTGCCAAGGGGTTTGGCGTGGACAAGGTGGCCGAGTACCTGGAGTCCCAGGGGGCACGCAACTATCTGGTTGAGATCGGCGGCGAGCTGCGCATCAACGGTGTCAACGGCAAGGGGCATCCCTGGCGTGTCGCCATCGAGAAGCCGACCGTCAATGCCGGTTCAGTACAGGAGGTGATCCTGCCCGGTGACAACGGGGTGGCCACCTCGGGCGAGTACCGCAACTATTACGAGCTGGACGGCAAGCGCTTCTCCCACACCATGGATCCGCTGACGGGCAAGCCCATCCAGCACCGCCTGGTGTCGGTGACCGTCATCCACCCCTCCTGCATGACTGCAGACGGGTTGGCGACCGTGTTCATGGTCATGGGGCCGGAGAAGAGCCTGGCCTATGCCAAGGAACGGGGGCTGGCCATCTTCACCATCACCAAGACGGATGACGGGTTCGAAGAGGCCTATTCGGATGCCTTCAAACCATATCTGGTCAAGAAGTAAGGGGTAACTACATGCAGATCTTTCTGATCACCTTCGGGGTGTTTCTGATGGTCGTGGTGGCCATGGCCATCGGCTACATTTTCCAGCGCAAGTCCATCTCCGGCTCCTGTGGCGGCCTGGGTTCCATCGGGATCGAGAAGGAGTGCGACTGCCCCGAGCCTTGCGACAACCGCAAGAAGAAGATGGCCAAAGAAGAGGCCCGTCGCAAGATGCTGGTGGACAACCGCATCATCTAACGGCGGATATCGCTCTGAAGGCAGCCTTGCAACGAAACGAGCCGACCCCTGGGTCGGCTCGTTTTTTATGTGGCATGGGGTCAGTAGTCATATTGGCTGCACGACTTTGCTTTGAACTCTTTCTTTCGCTTTGCCAGCTCTTCCCTGGTGCCCAGTTCATCCCCCTGCCTGATGGCGGTTTCCAGTATCTCGATGCGCTTGTACAGCCAGCTGCATTCGGCTGTCGGGTGATCCTTGGCCATGGTCGCTAGCGGCAACAGCAGCAGGCAGAGCCCCGCCCGGATGATGCTCATGCTTCTCCTCCTTGAGTCTCGTGTGGATGTGGCCTTGAGAGTCTATGCCGCCGCGCCCGCGCGCAGACTGGTAGAAATGACAGGGGTGGGGTAGCATGATTCAATCGACTGGTTATCTATACAGTGGTGTCGTCGGCAGGCCGTGCCCCTGGTGGCCACGTGACCGGCACCGACACAGCAACAGACACGGCCATGCGCAAGATCATTCACATCGACATGGACTGCTTCTTCGCCGCGGTGGAGATGCGGGACAACCCGGCCCTCAGGGAGGTGCCGCTCGCCATTGGTGGCGCCGCCGACCGACGCGGGGTCATCTCCACCTGCAACTACGTGGCGCGCCGCTTCGGGGTGCGCTCCGCCATGCCGAGCGCCCTGGCCAGAAAGCTCTGTCCGCCATTGGTGCTGATCCCCGGGCGGATGGCCGTCTACAAAGAAACTTCGCGCCAGTTGCGCGCCATCTTCCTGCGCTACACCGAGCAGGTGGAGCCGCTCTCCCTCGATGAAGCCTATCTCGACGTGACCCAGAGTCCCCGCTGCGGTGGCAGCGCCACCCTGATGGCGGCGGAGATCCGCGCCGCCATCAGCGCCGAGCTTGGGCTGACTGCCTCGGCCGGTGTGGCGCCGAACAAGTTTCTGGCCAAGCT
Source organism: Aeromonas sp. s1(2024) (assembly GCF_040908005.1). Classification (NCBI taxonomy): domain Bacteria; kingdom Pseudomonadati; phylum Pseudomonadota; class Gammaproteobacteria; order Aeromonadales; family Aeromonadaceae; genus Aeromonas; species Aeromonas sp. s1(2024). The sequence continues at coordinate 16,948 of NZ_JBFOCW010000059.1, forward strand.
CGCCTCGGAGCAGCGCAAGCCTGACGGCCTGTTCGTCATCCGCCCCCAGGAGGTGGACGAGTTCGTGCGTCAGCTCCCTCTTGGCAAGTTGCCCGGCATCGGCCGCAAGACGGCAGAGCGGCTGGAGTCCCTCGGGCTGTATTCGTGCGAAGATGCCCGTCAGCTCGGCAACGAGGAGCTGATCGCCCGTTTCGGCAAGCTCGGGGAGATGCTGGCCGGCCGCATCTGGGGGCATGACGATCAGCCGGTGCAGGCCAGGCGGGTGCGCAAGAGCATCGGTGTGGAGACGACGCTCGCCAGCGACGTGCTGGACGAGGACGCCTGCTGGCAGGTGCTCAGCCGGCTCATTCCTGAGCTGGAGCAGCGTTTTGCCAAGGCCTGCCCTGCGGAGATGCTGATGGGGCAGGGGATCAAGCTGAAGTTTGCCGATTTTCACCAGACCACCGTCTATCGCAAGGGGAGTTATCAGGCGGCACGTTTCCACGATCTGCTGCACGAGGGACTGCAACGGGCTCAAGGAAAGCCCATTCGCCTGCTCGGTCTGGTCGTTGGTTTACCCGGAGCGGGTGAAATCAATCAATTAAGCCTGGATTTCTGCTGATTTAGTTAAGTTTTTGTATCCAAAACCGATACAGTGTTCACATCTGTAGACGTTAGGAAATAGTGGCATGAGTTCTCTTTCTGTTCAGGGACGGATCACCCTGATCGCCGGTTGCTGTCTGCTGGCCAGTGCCGTCGCGCTGGTGGCTTCTTCTCTTTTCAACGCGGCCCGCATGCAGGAGCAGGTGCTCACCTCCACCACCCTGGAGGGGCAGCACGCGGCAGAAAACTGGATGCAGGCCATGGGAGCGACCCAGGCAGCCCGGGTGACCAGCTACCTCGATGAGGCTTACTTCAGGGCTACCCTGCTTGCCGAGGGTATCTTGTTCCAGCGCAAGAACGCGGCCGACAACTTCGTTCACTCCGAGGCGCTGCGCAATGCCGTCAACCAGCAGTTGCAGGATGCGGCTGAGTCGTCAGCGAACCTGCTCGGTGTCTATGCGGTATTCGAACCCAACCAGCTCGACGGGGAGGATGACAACTATCAGGGGTCGACGGCGCTCGGCGCCAACGACAAGGGGCGTTTTTCCAGCTATTGGGCCAGGGTCGACGGCAAGGTCAACCTGGAGGTGATGGACGAGGCGATGCTGGCCAACGACAAGCCCTCCGGACACGGCGGCCTTGAGAACGACTGGTACAGTTGCAGCATCCGCAGCAAGGCGCTCTGTCTGCTCGAACCCTATGTGGACGAGGTGGGGACCCAGCAGGTGTTGATGACCTCGGTGACCGTGCCGTTGCTGGACCAGGGTTCCCTGCTTGGCATGGTGGGGGTTGACATCTCCCTGGGGACCCTGCAGAGCCTGGTGGAAGAGATGGGCCGGACCCTCTACAAGGGGCAGGGCAAGGTGCTCCTGCTCAGCAGTGAAGGGCGGGTGGCCGGCGTGGAAGGGTTCCCGGTCGCCCTTGGCAATCTGCTGGAGCAGCAAGGGCTGGCGCAGGATCTCAAGGGGTGGCTGACCAAGGGAGATGTGGTGACGCGCTGGAGCCCGGATGGCGCACTGTTGCAGACCTTCGTGCCGGTCAGCATGCGCGGTACGGATCGCAAGTGGGGCATCTATATCGAGCTGCCCCGCGCCGTGGTGCTCGCCTCTGCCCTGCAACTGCAAGGGGAGCTTGAGGATCAGGCCCAGCGCAGCGTGGCCACCCAGCTCACGATAGGTGGCGGGATTTCGGCGCTCGCTCTGCTCTGCATCTGGCTGATGGCCCAGCGCATCGTGGCGCCCATCCGCGCCGTGGTGGCACGCCTCAAGGACATCGCCAGCGGGGAGGGGGATCTCACCCAGCGCATCGATCTGCGCAGGGATGACGAGATAGGCGAGCTGGCCAAGTGGTTCAACAACTTCCTGGACAAGCTGCAATCCACCATCAGCCAGGTGATCGACACCGTTGCGGGCACCCGGGCCAGTGCGGCCCTGGCGGCGCAAGGGGCAGCCCGTACCAGCGCCGGCATGCAGTCCCAGTATCAGGAGGTGGATCTGGTGGCGACCGCGTTTGAAGAGTTGAGCGCTACCGCCCTGCAGGTCGCCGGCAATGCCAATGCGGCGGTGGCGGCGGCCGATGAGGCCGACACGGCGGCCCAGGAGGGCAAGTCCGTGGTGGCGCAGACCCAGGAGGCCATGTCCAGACTGATGACGGTGATAAGCGACGCCAAACCAGTGGTGGAACACCTCTCCGCCAACAGCGACAACATCAACGACATCCTGGTGGTGATCCAGGGGATTGCCGAGCAGACCAACCTGCTGGCCTTGAACGCGGCCATCGAGGCGGCCCGAGCCGGTGAGCAGGGGCGCGGTTTTGCGGTGGTCGCCGACGAGGTGCGCAACCTGGCGGGCCGAACCCAGAACGCCATCGTCGAGATCCAGAACCTCATCGGCCAGTTGCAGTCGGGGACGGAGGCGGTGGTGAAGGCGATCCTGACCGGTCATCACCAGGCGGATCTGACCCTCACCAAGGTGGAGCAGTCGGTCAGCGTGCTGGAGCAGATCATCCAGGCGGTCGGCACCATCCACCAGATGAACGAGCAGATCGCGAGGGCCGCGCAGGAGCAGAGCGGAGTGGCGGACGAGATCAATCGCAACGTCAGCAACATTCGCGATGTGAGCCATACCATTCGGGCGGAAGCGGCGACCTCCGCCGACAACGGGCGCGAGCTGTCGCAACTGGCGGACAAGCAGCAGCAACTGGTGGGCCAGTTCCGGGTGTAGGGGAGGATAAGAAAAAAGGCGCCATCCAACCGGAGGCGCCAAACACATTCAGATGACAGACTGGGTTAAATCGACCTGATTTAGCCCTTCTTCCCGCAGAGGAAGAAACACAACACCACAATCACTGTCGACTCACTCACAAAAACCACATGTAAACCAACATGGAAGAGAAGGTGTGAGCCATATGACAACGAATTGCGTGGCGAATTATGTTTATTCACTGGTCGACCCGCAACCGACAATTTATAATGCGCCTCATTAGAAAAATTCATCGTCGGCCGATTCCATGTCTCGTCGTTTACCTCCGCTCAATGCACTGAAAGCGTTTGAAGCCGCGGCTCGTCACTTGAGCTTTACCCGCGCAGCAGAAGAGCTGTTCGTGACCCAGGCCGCCATCAGCCACCAGATCAAGGCGCTGGAGGAGTATCTCGGCATCAAGCTGTTTCGCCGCAAGAATCGCTCCCTGCTACTGACCGAGGAGGGGCAGAGCTACTTCCTCGACATCAAGGACATCTTCGCCTCCATCTCCGAGGCGACCGACAAGCTGCTGGCCCGCAGCGCCAAGGGGGCGCTCACCGTCTCCCTGCAGCCGAGCTTCGCCATCCAGTGGCTGGTGCCCCGCCTGGTCAAGTTCAGCGAACGCCACCCGGACATCGATGTGCGGATCAAGGCGGTGGACATGGACGAGGGGTCGCTGACCGACGATGTGGACGTGGCCATCTACTACGGCCGCGGCAACTGGCCGGGTCTTCGTTCGGACAAACTGCACACCGAGTACCTGATCCCGGTCTGCTCGCCCCTGTTGCTGACCGGCCCCAAGCCCCTGCGCACCCCGGACGATCTGACCCGTCACACCCTGCTGCACGACACCTCCCGGCGCGACTGGAAGGCCTGGTTCCGCCAGCTCGACATCGACGCCCCCAATGTCAATCAGGGGCCCATCTTCAGCCACTCCACCATGGTGATCCAGGCGGCGATCCACGGTCAGGGGGTGGCGCTCGGCCACAGCGTGCTGGCCCAGCCGGAGATAGAGGCGGGTCGTCTCATCTGCCCGTTCGAACAGGTGCTGGTGAGCAAGAACGCTTTCTATCTGGTGTGTCAGGAGCAGCAGTCCGATCAGGGCAAGATAGTGGCCTTCCGTGACTGGATGCTGGAACTGGTGGAGCAGGAAGAGGCCCGCAGGCGTGCCCGCCTTGCCGATGCCTGAGGAGTTGACCTGGTGACTGACCTGACAAGAGAGGGGGCGAGTGACGCCCCCGTTCGCATTCTGCTGGCCCACGGCGCGGGGGCGGGCATGGAGCACAGCTTCCTGGCCGAGTTGTCGCGACTGTTGGCGGGGCCGGAGATCGAGGTGGTGCGCTTCAACTTCCCCTATATGACCAAACGGGCTCAGGACGGCAAACGCAGGCCGCCGGACAGACAACCCGTGCTGCTGGCTCACTGGCGCGAGATGGTGCGCCAGTTTGCCCATCCCCGGCTGTTTCTGGCGGGCAAGTCCATGGGGGGAAGGATTGCGGCCGAGCTGTTTTGCGAGGGGGGCGACGAGATGGATGCTGCAGGATTGATCGTTCTCGGGTATCCTTTCCACCCCCCGGCCAAGCCCGACGCATGGCGGGGCGAGGTGCTCAAGCTGATCACGACGCCCACGCTGCTGCTGCAGGGGGAGCGCGATACCTTCGGTTCCCGCGCCGAGCTGGCCGATTTCCCCTTCTCACCCGCCGTATCGGTCCACTGGCTGACCGACGGGGATCATGGTTTCAAACCGAGAAAGGCGAGCGGCATGAGCGAGCAGGAGAACCTGCGACTGGCTGCGGAGCGGATCAAGGATTTTATCGCGGCGGTGGGCCGCTCCTGACCATCTCGAGCGGGTCGAGAGAAGAAGCGTGCAAGGAGAGAAGATGCAGATCCAACGACATTGGCTGGTGCTGGCGGGCTTCTTCGGCCTGACGGCCACCATGCTCGGGGCCTACGGCGCTCATGGGCTGGCGGCGACCGGCATCGTCCCCTCGTTGCTGGCGGCGTTCAACACCGCCGTGCAATACCAGTTTTTCCACGCCCTGGCCCTGCTGGTGCTGGGGTTGTGCGGTGTGCGCGGCAAGGTGATCACCTTCGCGGGCGCCGTCTTTGTGCTGGGGATCCTGGGATTCTCCGGCAGTATTTACGCCATGGTGCTGCTTGGCAGCAAGGGGCTGGGGCTCATCACCCCGGCCGGTGGCCTCTGTTTTATGTTGGGATGGGCGGCTCTGATGTGGGCCGGCTGTCGTCTTGGAGGAAAGAATGAATAATCTGCTGCTTTATTGCCGCCCGGGTTTTGAGAAAGAGGCGGCGGCAGAGATCACCGAGCGTGCCGGCAACATGCAGTGCTACGGCTTTGCCCGGGTCAAGGACGACAGCGGCTATGTGATCTTCGAGTTGTATGACGAGGAGCAGGCCGATCTGCTGGCGCGCAAGCTGCCGTTCCGCGAGCTCATCTTCATTCGCCAGATGCTGGTGGTGACCCACGAGCTGAAAGATCTGGAAATAAGCGATCGGGTCTCTCCCATCCTGGAGGCGGCGAGTGGCTACGCCATCTGCGGGGATCTGCGGGTGGAGACGGCCGACACCAACGAGGCGAAGGAGCTCTCCGCCTTCTGCCGCAAGTTCACCGTGCCGCTTCGCCAGGCGCTGCGCAGCAACGAGATCCTGACCAAGAAGGAGACCCCGAACCGTCCCGTGTTCCACGCCTTCTTCCTGGCCAATGACCACCTGATGCTGGGGTACTCCTACTCCTTCAACAACTCCGCCTTCCACATGGGGATCCCGCGCCTGCGCTTCCCGGCCGATGCCCCGAGCCGCTCCAGCCTCAAGCTGGAAGAGGCGTTCTACGTCTTCGTGCCGAAGGAAGAGTGGGACTTGCGCCTGTGCTCCGGCCTGAAGGCTGTGGATCTCGGCGCCTGCCCGGGTGGCTGGACCTATCAGCTGGTGCGTCGCGGCATGATGGTGACGGCGGTGGACAACGGCATGATGGCCCAATCCCTGATGGACACAGGTCAGGTGAAGCACATCCGTGACGATGGTTTCGTGTGGCGGCCGAGCAAGAAGAATACCTACTGGCTGGTGTGCGACATGGTGGACAAACCGGCGCGAGTGACCCACATGGTGGCCGACTGGTTCAGGGAGAACGACTGTCAGGAAGCCATGTTCAACCTCAAGCTGCCGATGAAGAAGCGCTACGCCGAGGCGGTGCACAACATCGAGGTGCTGCGCGGACTGCTGGCGGAGATCGACAGCGGCTTCATCATTCAGGCCAAACAGCTCTATCACGATCGCGAAGAGATCACGGTGCATGTCTACAACAAGTTCTGGGTCTCCAAGCTGGCACCCAAGTCCTGAAGCAGCATCGGGAACAGGGCATGAAAAAACCGGACGGTGACGTCCGGTTTTTTTGTGTCTGGGTCATCAGAAGCGGTAGTCCAGACGCATCATGGACTCGTCGTCGGTGATCTTCAGCTCAATTTGCAGGGGAATGGTCTTGTCACTGGGGTTGAACTGCATCTTGACGCCATCCCCGCGAAGCTTGACCGAGGTGTTGATGCCGCCAGCGTTGAACTTGATCCTGGGCTTTTGCTTTTCGAAGGAGAGGCTGACGCTCTTCTCTGCCGTGAGGTTCAGCTTCTGATAGGGGGTGACCTGCCGATTACCGTTGCTGTCGGTGGTGATATCCACCCCCAGAGAGAGCGGCTTGGGCTGTTTGAGCAGATCGTTGGTATCCAGGGTGGATTGCCAGGTCTGCTTGGCTGGCGCCTCGTGCTGGGGAGGCGGCGTCAACCAGGCATTGTCGACTGGCCTGTCTAATGCCGTGGCACTGCTGCTGACAATCAGCAAGATGAAAGTAGCACGCATGGTGGATCTCCTTATCCCTCATATCAACATAGTATTCATCTGGCGAGGGAGGTAGGGAGGCGTTGGCATAAAACAAAGGGAGCCGAAGCTCCCTTTTAAAATCATATGGTTGGACTCTATTTATAGACGGTCGATGATGGCCTGGGTGAATTCGCTGGTGGACGCTGTGCCCCCCAGGTCACGGGTCACCCGATCACCGGACTCGATGGTCGCCCGCACGGCCTCGCGAATGCGCTCCGCCTTGTCCTGCATGCCGAGATATTCCAGCATCTGGATGGAGGCGAGGATCACCGAGGTGGGGTTGGCGATGTTCTTGCCGGCGATGTCCGGCGCAGAGCCGTGTACCGCTTCGAAGATGGCGGCCCCTTCACCGATGTTGGCGCCCGGCGCCATGCCCAGCCCCCCCACCAGACCGGCACAGAGATCCGAGAGAATGTCGCCGAACAGGTTGGTGGTGACCATCACATCGAAGCGCTCCGGGTACATCACCAGGTTCATGCAAGCGGCGTCGACGATCATCTCCTCGTTCTGGATGTCCGGGTAGCGGGCCGCGACCTGACGGGCCACTTCCAGGAACAGGCCGGAGGTGGACTTGAGGATGTTGGCCTTGTGGATGATGGTGACCTTCTTGCGTCCTTCCTGGCGCGCCAGCTCGAAGGCGAAGGTGACGATGCGCTCGGCCCCTTCCCGAGTGATGATGCTCATCGCCTCGGCGCTCTGGTTGTCATCGCTGCGCTTCTGGCCGGCACCGGAGTACATGCCTTCGGTGTTCTCGCGCACCGTGATGATGTCGATGTTGTCGTAACGGCTCTTGGTGCCCTTGAAGGAGAGGACGGGGCGCACGTTGGCGTAGAGATTGAACTTCTTGCGCAGGGAGACGTTGATGGAGGTGAAGCCGCCGCCGACCGGAGTGGTGAGCGGGCCTTTCAGGCTGACCTTGTTCTTCTCGATCAGGTCGAGGGTGGCCTGGGGCAGCAGCTCGCCATGTTTTTCCAGGGCTACCAGACCGGCATCTGCGTATTCGTAGTCGAAGTCACAACCCGCGTGGGTCAGGATCTGGATGGCGGATTCGATGATGCTGGGGCCGATGCCGTCGCCCGGGATGACGGTAATCTTTCTTTTTGACATGAGGCGTATCCACTTCTAGGGAACAGAGGGGGAGGATTCGTCGGCTTTATACCATTTTTGCACCACATCCTCCATGTTTCTTTACATTTTACCCATTTATGTCAACAGGTACGGCCTGTCTTGGGAAATGGTGTGCTGGGGATCACGCCCCGGCATCAGGGACGGGAGGGTAGCGGATCTCCCGCAGGTTGAACCCGAGCGGGATATCGTGCTGCAGCCGGACCAGGCGTTGGGCCAGCAGGGCCTCTTCCCGGTGCTGGCGCAGCTTGAGCAGGGGTCTGGTGGCCTCCTCCCGCTCACAGGCCTCCAGCATGGCAGCCAGGTCCCCGTATTGCTGCAGCAACTGGGTGGCGGTCTTGGGGCCAATGCCGGGCACCCCCTTGATGTTGGAGCCGCTGATACCGGTCAGGGCCCAGAAGTCCACAAGCTGGGTCGGTGTAACGCCGTACTGCTGCTGGACGAAGGCGGCATCCAGCCAGCGTTTGTTGAAGTAATCCCGCACCCGGATCTGCGGGCAGATGAGCTGGCAGAACCCCTTGTCGGTGGAGATGATGGTGGCGCTGGCGCCGTGCTGGGCAATGCCGCTTGCCAGGGTGGCGATGAGATCGTCCGCCTCGTCGGTCTGGGAGAGCAGGGCATCCACACCGCACTCCCAGAAGGCGTCCTGCAGGTCGGCAAGCCCTTCCCTCAGCTCATCCGGCATGGGGGGGCGGCCCTCCTTGTAGGGGGGATAGAGCGTCTTGCGCCAGCTGTGGACCTCACCGTCAAAGACCGCGATGGCGTGGGTCGGCTCGCTGGCTGCCAGGAGCTTCTTGCAGGTGTTGATGAGGTTGGCTCGGGTGGCGAGCAGGGCCTGGGCTGGGGTCAGTCCCTGCTGGCTCTGCACCGCGTGCAGTCGGCGGATGAGGTTGAGGGCATCGATGATGAGCAGGTGTGGCATGGGGCACTCCGGGCGTCGGGGAAGCCATTGTAACAATGGTGGCGTCTCCTGCTAACCCCGTAGAAGACCATCAATGAAAGAGGGACCCATGGGCCCCTCCGGTGCATTGTGATGTCCCGACTATTTGACTATCTCGTAGCAGGGAACGTACTGGCTGCCCGGCAGCTTCATGCGCTGCTGCTTGACGAAGCTCTCCAGCAACCTGTCCATCAGGTGCATCAGCTCCTTGTCGCCGTGCAGCTTGAAGGGACCCTTCTTCTCGATGGCCCTGATGCCCCCTTCCTTGACGTTGCCTGCGACGATGCCTGAGAAGGCGCGGCGCAGGTTGGCTGCCAGCAGCTGGGGCGGCTGGTTGCGATGCAGATCCAGGCTGGCCATGCTGGCGTGATCCGGCTCGAACGGTAGCTGGAACTCGGGCTCGATCCGCAGGGACCAGTTGAAGGAGTAGGCATCTCCCACCGACTTGCGGTATTCGCGGATCTTCGGCATCGCCTCCTTCATCACGCGGGCCACCTCGGGCGCATCGCCGATGATGATCCGGTAGAGACTGGTGGCGGCTTCCCCCAGGGTCGCCTTGACGAAGTCGTCGATGGCGCGGAAGTAGTCGGCGCTCTCTTTCGGGCCGGTCAGCACGATGGGGATGGGTTGGCGATCGTTGGCCGGGTGCATCATGATGCCGAGCAGGTAGAGCAGCTCCTCGGCAGTTCCGACCCCGCCCGGGAAGATGATGATGCCGTGACCCAGACGCACGAAGGCTTCCAGCCGCTTCTCGATGTCCGGCAGGATCACCAGCTCGTTGACGATGGGGTTCGGCGGTTCGGCGGCGATGATGGAAGGCTCGGTGAGACCGATGTAACGGCCGTTGCGCACCCGCTGCTTGGCGTGGCCGACGGCGGCCCCCTTCATGGGGCCCTCCATGGCACCCGGACCGCAGCCGGTACAGATGTTGAGCTCGCGCAGACCCAGCTCGCTACCCACCGCCCGGGTGTACTGGTATTCCACCTCGTTGATGGAGTGGCCGCCCCAGCAGACCACCAGGTTGGGATCGGCGCCGGGCAGGATCGCCTTGGCGTTGCGCAGGATGGCGAACACCACATTGGAGATATGGGTGGAGCTGGTCAGGTTGACCAGACGATTGGACTCGAGCTGGGTCGACACATAGAGAATGTCCCGCAGCACGGAGAACAGGTGCTCCTGGATGCCGCGGATGATCTCGCCGTCGACGAAGGCGTGCTCGGGGGCGTTGAACAGCTCGAGCTTGACCCCGCGCTCGCGCCGGATCACGTGAATATCGAAGGATTTGAAACGTTCCAGTATCTCTTTGGAACTGTCGGTATGGCTGCCGGAGTTGAGGACCGCCAGCGAGCAGTTGCGAAACAGTTGATAGATATCGCTGGAGGCCGTCTGCTTGAGGCGATCCACCTCGAGCTGGGACAGCAGGTCCATGCTGCCCACGGGATTGATGTGTGTAATCATAATTTCCCCTTTCACTCGCTTGTTATCGTTGTGCTTTCCCTGGGGAGAAAACGGGATGCTTTGGCATCCCTCGGGTTCGATAGTAGAGGCAAGGGGGTGGGCAGGGGAATAGGGGGACTGTGCGTTTGCCGCTTTTTTAGCCGCCCCTCAAAGCGGATTCAGGCGAGATTGACCTGATCCCGGCCGGAGTGCTTGGAACTGTAAAGCGCCTTGTCGGCGCGCTCGAACGCATCCGTGGTATGGTCGCCGGTCCGAAACAGGGTGGCACCGATGGAGATGGTGATCTCGACCCTGGCATCGCGAAAGCGGAACGGGATGCTCTTGATGGTCTGACGCAGGTTCTCCAGCGGCTTCTGGTACTTGTCCGGATTGATGTTCGGCAGCAGGACCACGAACTCCTCACCGCCAAAGCGGGCGATGAAGTCGGTGTCGCGCAAGGCGTTCTGCAGGGCCTTGGCAACCACCTTCAATGCCTTGTCGCCGGCCATGTGGCCGTAATTGTCATTGATGTGCTTGAAGTGGTCGATGTCGATGATGGCCAGGCACAGGGGGGTGCCATAGCGTAGCCAGCGTTTGTATTCGAGCTCGAGCCGCTCGTCCAGGGCCGCCCGGTTGTGTACCTGGGTCAGGCTGTCGAGGAAGAGCTTGTGTTTCTGGATGCTGAGCCGCTTCTTGTACTCGGCGGTCTCGTCCTTCATCAACCTGAGCTTGGCTTCCATGTTGGAGAGGTGGGTGAGCAGGTGGCGCTCGCGGTTGGCCATCTCCTCCCGCTCCTGCTGCAGCCGGCGGATGGTGTCCAGATGCCCAGAAATGGCGCCCCTGAGTATCTGTGGCGAGTCATGGGCTGCCATGGCGCGATCGATGGCGGCGAGTTCCCGCTCCAGCGCCTGTCCGCTGAGATGGGCGGCATTTTGCAGCGCCCGCCCTTCATCCAGGGATTCGGTAAAGCTGTAATGGACCGAGGAGAGACTCTCGTTCAGGGTGCTGAGAAACGCCTGGGAGGCTTTGCGCTCTTCCCGGGTACCCTCGATGATGAGTTCGATGATCTGCAGGCAGACTTCGGCCAGCAGGGCAGGGGTGATGCCCCCGAGCAACTGGCGGCGGATGTCTGCGAGGCTCTCGCCCACGGCGCCGGCAAAGTCGAGCTCGGTGATGAGACGCTGCAACTCGTCTGAAATCTGGGCATGTGCCTTGATGTCAAAGGAGTCGGTAGGGGCCGGGCTGGAGAGCTCGGTGGGGATCTCCGCCGAAGGGGGGATCAGCGGTTTGCGCGGCAGCAGCTGGATCTTGATCGCCTGTTGGTAGAACTCCAGCAGCCGGATCACCTTCTTCTGGTGATCGCCGATGCCGTAACTCTCCGGGCTGGCGAGAAACTCCTTGAGGGCGCGGCGGGTATCTTCCGGAAACCCCTTGATGGTTTTGAGCTGTTTGCTGCCGAGATCGATGGCTGCCCGGGTCAGGCTGATGGACTCTTCCATGGTGTGGCTGTGCTGCTGCAACAGCTTCTCGATGGCGATCAGATCGGCATCGATGGAGGTGAGCGGAGGGTTGCCTTCAAGTTTCTGCTTGAGCTTGGCGAGCCGGTTGTCGAGCTCGCGATCGTGGCCGCGACAGGCTTGCATCAACTTGCCGATGAACTGGATACTGCGGGTGCGTTCGGCATCGGAGAAGCTCGCCATGCCGTCAAGCTCCTGCTGTTTCTGCTGGAGGGATTCCCTGAGTCTTGCCAGTTGTCCTGTTACGGCAGCCATATCATTCATTCTTCAGGTCGCCCTGTTGTCATTATCGTTTTTGTTTCGTCCAGCAACAGAAAGCCAATCAAAGACCCCGTTGAGTACCTTTTTGTCACGGATTGTCCACAACCTTCGTCCGTGAAAGCGCAAGCCAGTTAACCCATTGCTTTTCATGAGAAGAATTTACTTTTACCAGTCCCTTGTCAATTGCCATCAAGCAGCATTGCCACACATCTCCGTTAAAAAATGCGGCCTGCTGGCAATCGATGGCGGCCAGCTCAAGCCAGACGCTCTGCTGGCATTTTTCGCTGAGCTGAATGGCACCCGAGAGGGCCAGGTAGCAGAGATCGAACAGGCCGTGGTGATCGAGGGCCATGGCCGCCTTGGGCAGGAAGGGATGACTGACGATGCCGAGGCTGATGCGCCTGTCCAGCTGGTGCTCGCAGGGGAAGGCAGCCAGGGTGTCGAGCAGGGTCTGGGCCAGCTGATGCAACTGGGCCACGTGGCGCTGGGGCACCACATAGAGCAGGTGGCCTTCGCGCAGGTCGTAGATGCGGCCATCCTGCGGGGTCAGTTCGTTGACGTAACGGCCGAAGGCCTGCTCTATCTCGCGGCTGACCTGATAGCCGTGCTGCTCCAGGCTGTTGATCAGGAAGGGAACCCGGAACAGCAGGTAGTGCAGCTTGTCGTCAAATTCGCTGGTGGGGCGTTCGCTCAGGTACCAGCGCTCGGATTTTTGCTGGCGCTTTGCCATCTCCCGCGGCCAGCGGCTCATCAGTCGCTGCCAGTTGGCCAGGCCGCTGCGCGGCTCTACCAGCAGGGCCTCTCCTAGCTGTTTGGCATGAAGGCGCGCGACCCGCAGTTTCAGCCAGAGGGTGAAGAACAGATAGATGAAGAGTGCCAGCAGCAGCCCGGTGCTGACGCTGGTCCAGAGGTATCGCTCCTGCTGGTGCTGGCTGACGTCGAGTTGCTGTTCCAGCTCCTTGACCTGTTGCACACGCTCCACCTGGGCGTAGTTGTCGCGCACCGCCTCCTGCTCCAGCGCCAGCTGTTGCTGGCGAACCAGTTCGCTGCGCTGGTGGTAATTCTTGTAGCTCTCCAGGGCCTGCTGGAGGTAACCCTTCTGCTCATAGGCGACGGAGAGCAGGCGGAAGATCTCGAACTGGCGCCGGATGTCCCCAATCCGGTTGGCCAGGGTGAGGGCGTTCTCCAACTGCAGGATGGCGATGCCCGCCTCCTGCTGCTTGAGGTGCAGCTCTCCCAGCAACAGCAGGGTGTCGATGAGCGACTCCTTGTCATCCCCCAGCTCATGGGACTGGCGTGCGGCGTTCAGGTAGTTTCGCGCCAGGTTGAGGTTGCCGGTCTGCAGGTAGGTCTTGCCTATCTCGAACTTGAGATGGGCGATGCGGGTACGGTTGCTGCTCTCGTCCAGCAGGTCGAGGGCATTGAAGAAATAGACCAGCGCCATGTTCATCTCGCCCTGATCCCGGTTGAGACGGGCGAGCACGATCAGGGCGTCGCTCAGCATGAAGGAATTGCCGAGGGCATGAAAATAGTTGGCCGCCTCGCTGGCGTATTGCAGCGCTTTTTGTGGCTCCTGCTCTTCCTGATAGAGGCTGACCATCTGGTTCGAAAGCAGGCCGAGGAAGAGGGGATCCTGCAGGGGCTTGGCTTGCTGTTGTGCTTCGATGTACTCCCCCAGTGCAAGCTGGGGCTGACCCAGAGCCTGATAGAGATCCCCGCCCACTGCGCTGGTCCAGGCCCTGGCCAGAGGGTGTTTGGCGTGATCCGCCCATTTGCGGGTCTCGGCCAGCTGCTGCTTGGCGAGATCGAATTGCCGCTCCTCTATGCTGGCGTTGACGCGCAGCAGGCGGCTGTAGACCTGCAACTGGCTCTCCTTGAGGTCGGGATTGGCCAGCAGTTTGTCGAGTTTGTCGAGCAGGGGGGCCGCGGCGCCATGGGTATGCTGTTGCAGGTTGCGGCTTCTAACCAGCAGATAGAGCCCATGGGCCTGCAGCTCGAACTGCTGCTCTTTCTCGGCCATGGCGATGCCCTGCTCGAAGGACTCCTGTGCCTGGGCGAACTGCCCTAGCTGCTGCAGACACTCCCCCTTGAGCAGATAGGCGCCCGTGGTCTGGGTGGCGGTACCGTAGTTCAGCATCGGCTCGCGATAGCCGTACTCCTGACGGTTGCTGATGATCTGCTTGGGATTGTTGGCCGTGCGTTCGAGGAAGGAGGTGGCAATCTGGGCACATCTGGCGGGATCGGTCAGCACCAGGGTCTGGGCCTGCTGCAGGTCGATGGACAACTGCTCCTTGGCCAGATCCAGATCAGGAGCCGACAAGGAGGACATCATCATTGCCAGAAAAAACAGTTGATTCATTGGATTAAGAACGGCACGGAGGTGCAGGCATGTTATCCAAGCCCACCCCCGCCCGTCCAGAGTTTACTGAGGTGATGCGCAGCGGGCCGCAGCCCGCAGGATGGCGGCGCCGGTGATTACTGGCGAATGAGGCGCAGGTTCGCCGGAACCGGCTCCCAGTCGCTGCGGAAAGGGTTGATGTCCAGGCCGCCGCGGCGGGTGTAACGGGCATGGACGGTCAGTTGTTCCGGGGCGCAGAAGTGTTTGAGATCGGTAAAGATGCGCTCGATGCACTGCTCGTGGAACTCGTTGTGCTGGCGGAACGAGATGAGGTAGCGCAACAGCTTCTCCCGGTCGAGGCGCGGGCCGCGATAGTGGATCACCACGGATCCCCAGTCCGGCTGGCTGGTCACTAGGCAGTTGGACTTGAGCAGGTGGCTGTGCAGGGTCTCCTCCACGATCTCGCGACCGGCGGCCCCTTGCAGCAGGGTCTCGTCAAACTCGTAGCCATCCACCTCGATATCCAGGTTGTCGATGCACTCACCGGGCAGCTGGGCTATCTGGTGGGTGGCCTGGTCGAGGGTGAAGAGGGTGACGCTCACCGGGGCACCAGCGCAGCCACTCAGGTCCTGAACCAGCAGCGCTTGCACCGCCTCCAGGGAGTCGCAACGGGTCTGGTTGAAGGAGTTCAGGTAAAGCTTGAACGACTTGGACTCGATGAGATTCGGGCTGGTGGCCGGCACAAAGACCTCCCCGATGGCAACCACGGGCTTGCCTTTGGCATTGAGCCAGGAGAGTTCATACAGGGTCCAGACGTCGCTCCCCTGGAAGGGCAGTTCACCTCTCAGGCCAAGATCGTCGCGGTTCAGGCTGCGTGGCACGGGCTGCAGCAGACTCGGGGTGTACTGGCTGATGTAGGCTGACTGCTGCCCCAGGCTCAGGCCTTGCAGCGCACTGGCGCCGGCGTATCTCTCTTGTTTGCTCATGCTGGTTTGCTCACGCTTGTCTGATAAAGGGTTTGATGGTGCAATGGCCCGATTTTTCGATCAGGTACTTGCGGCCATCAGAGGCCGCTATTGTGGGGAATATCGATGTCGGATCAAGTCCTGTCTGCCCTGGAGCAGTTCTTTTTACGCTGGCAGCGCGATGGCGAAGGAAGGCGGGGGCTGCCCCTGTGTGACTGGGAGGCCGACTGGCGCTCTCCTTGCGAGCTGGATGAACCCAGGGAGGGTCGGGTAGCCTGGCGTCCGTTCCAGCGGGAGCAGGCAGCCGACTTCACGGCCATGGCGAACGCCCTGGAGCTGACGCTGCATCCCAGCGCCATCGCCCTGTTTGGCCACTGGTTCAGCCGCCCTCTGCCCTGCTCTTTCAAGGGGCTGCGCATCGAACTCATCCTGCCGTGGAACGATGCCGATCTGGATCTGCTCAAGGAGAACCTCATCGGCCACCTGCTGATGCTGCGCAAGTTGAAGCGATCCCCTTCACTCTTCATTGCCACGACCCGCAACGAGATGACGCTGGTGTCCCTCGATAACGAGAGCGGCCAGGTGTGGCTGGAGTGGCTGGACTCCGGACGGCGCCTGACGCTGGCCCCCTCGTTGCCGGCCTTTCTGGCGCGACTGGAAACCTTGCCCCAGTGATGCTCCAAAAGAGAGGGCCTTGCCACCTGGCAAGGCCCTCTCTTTTTAATGCGCCATTGTGCGCGGTGGGCACCTACTCCTTGAAGTCCCAGGAGAGGTTGGAGACCAGCCTGCAAGGCTCGCACTTGAAGTCGAAGATCTCGTGCAGGGGGGCGGCCAGCGCCCATGGGCCACCACAGCCAGGGCAGGGGCGAGCCCGCTCTTCGGCGGCGCTCAGGCCGCCTACCCGGTAGAGATAGTAATAGGTGGGAATGCTGCTCAGGAGCTCCAGCCGTCTGGCGAGATCGCTGCCCCGGCGATGAAGGCGGCTGCCCACCTCGCCGATTTCGTGCAGGGCGGCGTGTTCGGCGATGGAGCCGTTCATCTGCAACTGATCGCAGGCCTCCCAATCTTCCTGCCACTTGATGATCTGCTTGTGGTCACCGTTGGCGACGGCGGGCAGCCGATAGAGCGGGATGGGGGCGAAGTGATCGCCACAGCGCAGGGGAGAGCAACTGTGCAGGAAGCTGGTGTAGAGCAGCATCCAGCTGGGACGCTCTCCCTGCTCTGCGCACGGGTCCGTACTGTCCGAGAGCAGATCCGCCCCTTGCAGGTGGAGTTTGGGGGCGAGCAGGCCCGCCTGGTGCAGACCTTGCTCGGCAAGGGCGACCAGCTCGCTCTGGTTGTCAGGGTGCAGGCTGTCCTGCTCCGGGCAGACCACCCGGCTGACGAAATAGCCTTCGTGCATGCTGGTGGGAAACTCCCGCCCCAGGATCTGACCCTGATAGCGCAGCATGTCGAGGTAGTGGACGATGGCCCGTTCGGCCTCCCCGAGGGAGGTATCGCGGTAGCACTCAAAGGTGAGTTCGAGGATATACATGGCGATGGGTCAATCCGGCTTCTGGTTGAGCAGCAGATCGGTGAGGCGATCGACCTTCTGCTCCAGCCGGGCGAGCTGTTCGCTCAGTTGCTGAAGAGTGACGCTTTCCGTGGCCAAGGGGGGCGCCTCGGGGGTACTGGCGGGGGCGGGCGCTGTCGACGCGGGCTGGGGTTGTTGCTTCCACTGGCTCAACACCTTGAGCAGCTCGGCCATGGGCACGGGATGGCTGAGGCGGGCCTTGACCATGGCGGTAGAAGGGGTGATCCCCCTGGCACTGAGTTCGTTGGCTATCTGGATGATCTCTTGGGCTGACATCTTGGCTCCTGCACGGCCGTCTTGCTGCGGGTGGATAGTGGCACAGAGCTTAATCAAAGCCTGTCCATCAGGAAAGCGGAGCGAAGGGCGTGGGTGGCGAGAGGGAGGGGATTGGCGGCTCCGCGTCTACCCAACGCTGGCCGCCGGGAGTGCGGGGATCAGGTCCCCTGGCGCAGCATCACATCCAGCTGGTCGATGGCTTCCGCCCAGTCGGCGTCGTGGCTGAGGGCATCGCGCAGAAAGCCTGCCTGGGAAGGCGTCCAGAACGGCGCGTCGGGCAACTGGGTATGGCGATCGATGGGATGGTTGCGGATAAAACGCTGCTGGCTGATGTCGTCACTGGCCAGCCCCAGCTGGGCAAACAGGGCGGCCATGTCATGGGTGAGCAATTCCATGTCGGTACTCCTTGGAAGGGGGCTGTGGAAGAGTATAGCCAGCCCCCGTGCTCTCAAATCTAGGAGGGGAGACGATGGGGTGGCAGCTCGACACCGGCGACATGCAGCCCCTGCATGCAGAGCTGTCCCTGATAATGGCTCTCTCCGTCGCTGGAGAACTCGAACTGGTAGTAGGTGAGCAGGCGCAGGGGCTTGTGCCCCAGGGCGCGGTGTGTCCGCGCCAGCGACAGCAGTTGCAGGTCGTGGTGCTGGCAGTAGCGGCGCATGTATTGCCAGGCCAGCTCCGCCTGGCGGCGCTGTTGCCAGAAGGCCCAGCCAACGAGGCCGAGCAGCAAGATCCCAAGCATTTCTCCCATCAGCGGGTTCCTTCTGTGATATGTGTGGGGCCCTGTTCACCCCAGGCAACAGGGCCGTCGTGCCGGGCCTAGGTGGCAGCGAACAGGCGACCGATGGCCAGACCCAAGGCCTCGCTGCGTTCGGGGTCACGCAGTTTTGCCAGCATATCATTGCGCAAGGCCGGTAGCGTGACGAGCTCGGCAAATACCTGGTTGAAGAACTGGGTGGGTTGCAGGGCGAGCTGCTCCAGAAACAGGCCGAGCAGTTCGGGGTGTTTCAGATCGGGCCAGAGGCGGCCAGCGATGGCGAGGAGCAGGGAGGGACTTGGCCGGGTTTGCAGCAGGGTCAACAGCTTGTTGGTGCGCAGTCCGTTGCCCGGGCAGGAGGCCAGTGCCCGGCACAGATAGGCCAGGGTTTCGGGGTCAGGCTCGGCGCACTCCTGCTCCTTGCCGATGCGCTCCAGCAATGCGCCTTGCAGGGCAGGGGGCAGGGGGGCGTTCTCCAGGCTCTGGCACAGGGCGTAAAGAGGGGCCTGCGGCAGCATGGGCAAGGCCTTGCAGACCAGTGCCAGGTTGCGTTCAACCTGCAGCCGCTCCGCGAGATCTGCAAACCCTTGCAGTCCCAGTGCCTGCCACCCCTCTTCCCCCGGCGCCGCCAGATAGTGGCAGAGGGCCTCGTAGTAAGCGGAAGGGGCTTGTTCCAGCTGGCGGGCCAGCTTGGCGTGCACACTGGCCATCTTGGCCTCGGCCGGACGGAAGGTGTAGGGGTTGTCCGCCAGACGCTGGGCCTTCTCTTCGTCCAGTTCACCGGTGAGCTTGTAGCCCAGAGTCTCTACCACCTGATCCATGAAATGCTTGGGGCCGCTGGAGATGAGCAGGCCGCGTTCATCGAGGGCGAACTTGAGGAACCAGAGGTAGTGCCTAGATTCGGTTGGCTGGAAGAAGTGCACGCCGAGCCAGGCGTGCTGCTGTAACGGCCAGGGGTAGGGCTCCTGCTGCTGCTCGATGCGCACGAAGAGGTCGCTGGGGAGCGGGCGCACCTGGCGGCCCAGATCGAACAGCTGGAACTGGGTATCGGCCTGGGTCAGAAACTCGGTCAGGGTGTTGATGGAAGACATGAAGAGATCCCGCTTGAAGATAATGCGGGCGATTATAAGGGGGCTGCACCAGATAGCCAGAGGCGGTGATGCAGGGTATGAAGGTGACGGTAACATGGCAGCCATTGCGGGGTCGGTGTATAGTAGCGCCCCTTTTTGATGGCCGTATTGAGTGGGGCCCCGTCGCAGACCGGGCCCGCGATGAGGAAGTGAGCGAGATGAATCAATATCTGCTGGTTGCCGGTCTGCTGGGAGAGCTGACTGCCGAGTTGCAACGTCTGGAACGCTGGCAAGCCGACCATCCGGGGAGCGAGGCGCTGGCAAGCGAGCTGCCGTTTTGTGTCGATACCCTGAGTTTCGATCAATGGCTGCAGTTCGTGCTGATCCCGCGTATGGAGCAACTGGTGCTGCTGCAGGCTCCGCTGCCGACCAGCGTCTCCCTCTATCCCATGGCAAGTGAGGTCTATAAAGAGGAGCTGGCGGAGGTCGAGGCCCTGCTTCGTCTGATCGCCCGTTTCGATCTGCTGCTCTCCGGCAAAGTGGTCGAACAATGATGGACGAGCAGACCCGGACAGCGGATGCCTTGCAGCCAACTCTGCTCTATCAGGATGACTGGCTGGTGGCGGTGAACAAACCGTCCGGTCTCCTGGTGCACCGCAGTTGGCTCGACAAGGCCGAAACCCGTTTCGCCATGCAGATGACCCGGGATCTGATCGGGGGTCGTCATGTCTACCCCGTGCACCGACTGGACAGGCCCACTTCGGGTGTGCTGCTGTTTGCTCTCGATCCTGCCGTGGCCCGCACCCTGACCGAGGCCTTTGCTGCCCGTCAGGTCCACAAGGAGTACCTGGCACTGGTGCGGGGATGGGCCCCCGAAGAGGGGCTCATCGACTATCCGCTCAAGGAGCAGCTGGACAAGATTGCCGATGCCTTCAGCGACCCGGATCGCCCCGCCCAGGAGGCGGTGACCGCGTTTCGTCGTCTGCATCAGGTCGAGTTGCCCTTCGCCGTCTCCAAGAAGCATCCCACCAGTCGCTACAGCCTGGTCCGCCTCTTTCCCAAGACGGGGCGCAAGCACCAGCTGCGCCGCCATCTGGATCACCTGTTCCACCCCATCGTTGGTGATACCACCCACGGGGATGGCCGGCACAACCGCTTCTTTCGCGAGCATTACGGGTGCGACCGCCTGCTGCTGATCGCGCACCGTCTGAGCTTCGAGCATCCGGTGCTCAAGGTGCCGATGCGGATCCAGGCGCCCCTGGGCCCCGAGGTGCTGGGTCTGTTCGCCCGTCTGGGCTGGCCTGCCAGCGAGCAAGACTACGGCGCCTGAGCCTCTTTCCATCTGTTGCCTCTGACCGGGCTGTGGCATGCTGTAGCCCAGGTACGTCAGAGGAATGACTTATGGCTCAACGAGATATCGCCTGCGCAATCGCGTGCCCCCCGCCTGTTCAGGGGGCTCTTCCTACCCATCCCGGTCTTGCCGGGTCCAATATCTGTCCCTGAGGAGTCGCTGATGGCCGAGATCGACATCCTGGTCGGCACCGTCTACGGCTCTGCCATGCTGGTGGCCGAGACCCTCTGTGACCACCTGCAAGCCAATGGCCATGTCTGCCAGATCTTCGATGACGCGGCGCTGACCGACATCGATGCCTCCCGCGTTCTGCTCATCGTGACCGCCACCACGGGGCAGGGGGATATACCGCCCAATTTGCAGCCCTTTGCCAGTGCCCTGGCCGATCGTGCTCCTTATATGAAGGGGTGGCGCTATGCCCTCATCGCCATGGGAGACAGCAGCTATGAACACTTCTGCGGAGCGGGGCGAACGCTGGATGCTCTGTTGCAGGAGCTGGCTGCCGAGCCACTGGTTGTGCGCCTGGAAATCGATGCGACGGTAGAAGATGAGCCTGAAGTGGCAGCGCTGGCCTGGTTGAAAACCTGGGAAAATAGACTGTAGCCAGACCCTTCTCCCCGAGAATAAATTCACCTCCGTGAGTGTGCTGACGGGGGTGTTTTATTTTTGGGGCGTCACGCCTCAGCCCCCAAATATATCCTCTCTTTCGTCCGGTTATTTTTCTCGCCAATGATGATAACCGGTTGGCCATATTCATCATCACCCACGACAAATTGAAAAATTAAAAGTTCCGCATTGAAAGCGATTTCAGTCATGTTTTTGCTACTGCGACACGGATTTATCACTTAACTCTCGTCGCGAATTAATATTTGAAAGCGCTTTCTTTGGTTATTGTTTTTCTTTTTTGTGCTTTTCGTGGGTGATTGGTGCCAACAAATGCAAATTTATTGACCTGTTGTTGTTGTGGTTGTGGGTGGCGTGCGATTTGTCATCGTTTTGTGAATCAGCTCATGTTTGCAGGGAATTTGGGTACCTATAATCGACCTCGGTTATCACCAAAACGTTTTTCCGGTGATAAGAACTTGAATATCAGGATCACACTCCTCTCAGCGGGAATAAGGAAAATGAAAATGAAAGCAAAGTGGCTCCCGATCGCTGCAGCAGTTACCGCAGCCCTGGCTTCCCAAGCCGCCTTCGCCGTTGATTTCCACGGCTACATGCGTTCCGGTGTCGGTGTTTCCGATAACGGTGACATGCAGACAGATGTCAGCAAAAACAAAGTTGGTCGTCTGGGTAACGAAAAAGATACCTATGGTGAAGTGCAGTTGGGTCAAGAGGTGTACAACAAAAACAATCAGACCTTCTATGTTGATTCAATGTTCACTATGAAGAGCAATTTCCAGAGCCGTGACTGGGAAAGCACTAATGGTGATAATGCAGAGTTTGCACTTCGTCAGTTCAACGTTCAGGCCAAAAATCTGTTTGGTGGCAATGAAACCGTGTGGGCTGGCAAGCGTTTCTATCAGCGCCATGACATCCATATTTCCGATACTTACTACTGGGATGTGTCCGGTGCTGGTGCTGGTGTAGAAAACATTGCAGTTGGTCCTGGCAAGCTTTCTGTCGCTGTTACTCGTAACGATCCGTGGGAAGCTGTGACCGGTAGCAATGACACTATTGACACTAACGTTTTTGATATTCGTTATGCTGGCATTCCGCTGTGGACAGATGCGACATTGGAAGTCGGCTATGACTTTGCAATGGCTAACCCGACCGACGAGCAAGATCAGCTGAACCCGAATATCAACGATGGCCACATGTTGACCGCTGAGCTCACTCAATCCATGCTGGGCGGCTTCAACAAGACTGTCGTTCAGTACTTCATTGATGGTCTCGCGGCTCAAGGCGTTAGCTATGGTGCCGGCTCTGGTAGTGGCTTGCAGTCTAACTCCAGCAGCGGTGATGGCTTCCGCCTGATCAACTGGGGTGTCTTGCCTGTTGGCGAGAAGGTTGAGTTTGGCCATCAACTGATTTATGCACAGGCAAGCGACTTCACTGAGTGGGGAACTCAGTATGACGA
This sequence comes from Aeromonas sp. s1(2024), assembly GCF_040908005.1. Lineage (NCBI taxonomy): Bacteria > Pseudomonadati > Pseudomonadota > Gammaproteobacteria > Aeromonadales > Aeromonadaceae > Aeromonas > Aeromonas sp. s1(2024). The sequence goes on from NZ_JBFOCW010000059.1 coordinate 39,345, forward strand.
CAAGGATACGTTCTCTGTAGTCGTTCGTCCGATGTACAAATGGACTGATGTCATGAAGACTATCGCTGAAGTGGGCTATTTCAAGGATCATGAAACCAAGAAAGGCGCAAGTGAAACTTCTACTGATGGTAGCAAGTTCACTCTGGCACAAGCTTGGTCTGCGGGGTCTGGCTTCTGGGCTCGTCCTGAAATTCGAGTCTTTGCCTCCTATGTTCAGCAAGATGAAGCCTTCCGTGCGGATAGCAACGGGGTCAAGCAAGATGATGCTTGGAACTTTGGTGTACAAGCGGAAGCTTGGTGGTAATCTCACCATCACCTGATACCGAGTCGCCCCCGCTTGTCGGGGGCTCTTTTTTTCAAGATGGCGTGTAGGGCTTGCAGATGAAATATACCAAGGTAGCGTTGACGGTTTTGTGTTCCACTTTGATGACTGCATGTGCATCTCTTGAGGAAACTGTCGCTCCTACTCAGGAGTACAAGAGTATCCTCGACAGTCGTGCCAGTGCATTACAGCAGCTTGGCGCCGCAACAGTGTGCTGTAGCAGTCTTAGTGGTTTGAAGTATCAGCCGCTGATAGCTGACCAGAAGCGTATTGTGGCGATTGATGGCAACTCTCCAGTGTTCACCTTCCCGGAAGGGAAGAGCTACTTTGCCGCTTTCAAGTTACCAAGTAATTCCGGTGATCTCAAAATTACCATAGCAGGCTTGATCGATAAGACCTTGTTCAACCCCACGGTGTTGCTGCTGGACTCCCAGTTCAAGTCGACCCGAACCATAAGTTCCAACATCATCACCTACAAGCCTGCACGCATGTTGGATGGGGATCGGGTAGAGGGCGTCTTTACCATCGATCGTTCCTATGTAGGTAACCCAAACAACGAAACCTACATGGTTGTCTATACCACTCAGGCAGCCCTGAGTCAGACCACGCAAGCCATGAGCCCTTCCAAGATGATGGCCAAGTCCCTGAGTGTGCAGGATTATGGTGCCAAGGATCCGTTAATACCTCACTCCGCATGGGGCGTGCTCACGCTTGAAGTAGAAGACATGAGCGCGAGCAAGTCGGGGGATAATTTCTATAAACCGGTTTACCAGGAAGCAATCGACGCCAATGCGCCGATTGTGGATCCGACACCGAACAAACTGGTTGTGCCTGCAGCGACAGCTACCACTTTGACTGCAGCCAAAACGGCTCCCGCCATGCTGAGCGAGACCGAGAGCTTCTACAACACCCAGATCGAGAAGGCGGTGAAGGCCGGGGATATCGACAAGGCGATGCAACTGGTGAATGAAGCGGAACGTGCCGGGTCAACCAAGGCGAAATCCGTCTTTATTGATGCGGTGAAACGGTCACAAAAGAACTAAATCTCCTGACTTATTTAAATTGCTATTTGTTGGAGGCCTCCCTTGTTGGAGGCCTTTTAAATCGGTAGACTTGATAATATAAAGCAGTGGTTGGTTACATTTAGTTACATTGGGTTTCTCTGTGCATTATTTTGTTTCTCATTGATTTATTTTGAAGTGGTTTTTTTCTTTTTGCGGTATTGCTATAACAACGCGAAATAATATTCAAGATTACACCCTTCCTGCTTATTTATTATCTTGTGATCTCTCCTCCAAATTTATTATTCCCTTGTCCTCGGTAGAGGCATTTCCATATCTGCTGGGTTATATTCTGGTGGTCAAAATAAGCAACCCGGGAAACGCTCCAGTACAATCGCGGATGAAGCAGGTGGTCATCCATAAACTGTACGGGGGCGTTGTCGGAAAAAAATCCATTCAGGAGCGCACACATGTTAAAAAATGCATTCTCTAATCTGCAAAAGGTCGGTAAGGCGCTGATGCTGCCTGTATCGGTCTTGCCCGTAGCAGGTATTCTGCTGGGGGTGGGGGCTGCCCACTTCAGCTGGCTGCCGGAAATCGTCTCCCAACTGATGGAGCAGGCCGGTGGTTCCGTCTTCGGCCAGATGGCTCTGCTGTTTGCCGTGGGCGTCGCTCTCGGCTTCACCAATAACGACGGTGTATCCGGCCTGTCCGCCATCGTCGGCTACGGCATCATGGTCGCCACCCTGAAGGTGATGGCCCCTGTGATGGGTGTCGAGAGCATCGATACCGGTGTGCTGGGCGGTATCCTCGCCGGTGGCGTTGCCGCCTGGGCGTTCAACCGCTTCTACAAGATCCAGCTGCCCGAGTACCTCGGCTTCTTCGCAGGCAAGCGTGCCGTGCCCATCATCACCGGTTTCGTCTCCATCGGTCTGGGCGTGATCCTGTCCGTCATCTGGCCGCCGATCGGTGGTGCCATCGGTGCCTTCTCCGACTGGGCTGCCAACCAGAACCCGGTCCTGGCCTTCGGTATCTACGGCGTGGTTGAGCGCTCCCTGATCCCGTTCGGTCTGCACCACATCTGGAACGTGCCTTTCTTCTACCAGGCGGGTACCTGTGTCAACGCCGCCGGTGAAACCGTGCACGGCATCATGACCTGCTTCCTGACCGCTGACGATGCGTCCCGTGCTGCCGGTAACGGCTTCGGTCAGCTGGCCGGTGGTTACCTGTTCAAGATGTTCGGTCTGCCTGCCGCTGCGTTTGCCATCGCACACGCTGCCAAGCCGGAAAACCGTGCCAAGATCGTCGGTATCATGGCCTCTGCCGCCCTGACCTCCTTCCTGACCGGTATCACCGAGCCTATCGAATTCTCCTTCCTGTTCGTGGCCCCGGTACTGTACGCCATCCACGCTTTGCTGGCCGGTCTGGCATACGTGCTGACCAACATGCTGGGTGTCGTTCACGGTCACACCTTCTCCAACGGCTTCATCGACTTCGTGGTGCAATCTCCGCGTGCCGACAACATGCTGCTGCTGGTGGGTCTGGGCCTGGTCTACGCAGTCATCTACTACGTGGTCTTCACCGTGGTCATCCGTGCCATGAACCTGAAAACCCCGGGTCGTGAAGACGAAGCTGCCCAAGAGTCCTCTGCCGGTCAAAGCAAGGACGAGATGTCTGCTGCACTGGTCTCCGCCTTCGGTGGCAAAGAGAACATCGCCTCTCTTGACGCCTGCATCACCCGTCTGCGTGTCGGTGTGAAGGATGTGGCCAAGGTTGACCAGGCTGGTCTGAAGAAGCTGGGCGCCGCCGGTGTGGTGGTGGCGGGTTCCGGTGTACAAGCCATCTTCGGCACCAAGTCCGACAACCTGAAAACTGAAATGGACATCTGGATGAAGAGCAACTGATTGTCGCTCCGATATCCGAGTTCCGAAAAGGGAGGCGCAAGCCTCCCTTTTTGCTGGGTTGCGTTTGGTGGCGGGACATGTGCGGGGGCTTTCCTAGCGGCGCCAGCATGGTGTGATCCAATGAAATAAGGCGCCCCTGGGCGCCTTTGCTGCATCAGACCGGCTTAAAGCTTTTCGAGATCCCGTTCTATCTCGCTGATCTTGTTCTGCACCACTTTTTCCAGATGACGCAAGTCGCGCAGTATTTTCTGCTTGATGTCCGGATCGGCGGAAGGCTGGCCGCCCTGGGTCAGATTGTCCAGCTCATCCACCACGTATTTGAGGTTGGCGTTGATCTCGGTGACATCTTTGTACTCATGGGTCCCCGAGTCGACCAGCATGCTCTTGCGCTGGCGAGGGTATTTGAATTTGACGCTCTTGGCGAAGAATTCACCCTTCTGCTTCTTGAAATAGATCTTGAGGATGTCGTGGTTGGCTTCCTGGCGCAGGGTGTAGCTGTCCACCGAGGTGGGTTCCTGGATCCCCAGGCTTTTGAGATTCTCGTACATCGGGCTTCCTTGGTTTGAAACGATCCTGACCCCTCTATCTTACCCGAGTCCGGACGCCTTGCCTGTGACAGGCGCGCCAAATTCAAATTGGTGTCAAAAAGGTCTTTTTTAATCAGCGAGCCAAGGGGGAGGGGTGAACGCCTTGTCAGCACTGCCATAAGCGGTATCGTCTCATGGGGGGTGCAGTGCTGGTGGGGCAGGGGAGTTGGCGTCCACCCATGAGAGCGGGCATGAAAAAGGGCACCAGAGGTGCCCTTGATGACATCGGCGTGGATTACTCGTCGATGGAGCGCAGCAGGGCGTTGATGCCGACCTTGGCGCGGGTCTTGGCATCCACCTTCTTGACGATGACGGCGGCGTAGAGGCTGTACTTGCCGCACTTGGAGGGCAGGGAGCCGGAAACGACCACGGAGCCGGCCGGGACGCGGCCGTAGTGGATTTCACCGGTTTCGCGGTCATAGATGCGGGTGGACTGGCCGATGAAGACCCCCATGGAGATGACGGAGCCCTCCTCGACGATCACCCCTTCAACCACCTCGGAACGGGCACCGATGAAGCAGTTGTCTTCGATGATGGTCGGGTTGGCCTGCAGTGGCTCCAGTACGCCGCCGATGCCGACGCCGCCGGAGAGGTGCACATTCTTGCCGATCTGGGCGCAGGAGCCCACGGTGGCCCAGGTGTCGACCATGGTGCCTTCATCGACGAAGGCGCCGATGTTGACGTAGGAGGGCATCAGCACGGTGTTCGGGGCGATGAAGGAGCCTTTGCGCGCGGTCGCGGGCGGCACGACGCGTACACCGGCAGCCTTGAACTGCTCTTCGGTGTAGTTGGAGAACTTCAGGGGAACCTTGTCGTAGTACTGGGCATCGTCGCCCTTGATGATGCCGTTGTCGTTGATGCGGAAGGAGAGCAGCACGGCCTTCTTCAGCCACTGGTGGACGACCCACTCGCCGGCAATCTTCTCGGCAACCCGGGCTTTGCCGGAGTCCAGCAGGTCGATGGCTTCCAGAATGGCGGCCTTGGTGGCGGCATCGACGGAGCCGGGGGTGATGGAGTCACGGCGCTCGAAGGCCGCTTCGATGGTCTGTTGCAACTGGGTCATGACAGGTTTCCTTTATAAAATTCTGTTTGTTGTATCACACTTTTCCAATCGTTTTTAAGGGCTCTCGCCGATTTCTTCAGAATTAGGGCGATTTATTGTACTTGAGTGGTCCAACCATTTGTTCTGATTGAGGAATCAATACGTCAAAAAGCCTCTTTCGAGGCTTCATCCGAGCGTGTCAGGCGCTCTCGCCAAGCGGTTCCTGGGGGTTGAGCTGATTGACCAGCCTCTCCTCGAGGGCTTGCTGCTCCTCCGGGTTCAGCGGCTCTCCGGCCAGGGTGGTGAGGCTGAAGAAGTCCTCCACCCGCTCACCGATGGTGGTGATCTTGGCGGCATGGAGGGAGAGGCCGCACTGCTGGAACACGGCACCGATACGGGCCAATAGGCCCGGAGTGTCCAGGGCCGTCAGCTCCAGCAGGGTGTGGCGGTTTTCCCCCTTGTGGGGCAGGAAGACCACCCTGGTCGGCACGCTGAACTGGCGGTGGCGTCTGGACAGGGGCTTGCTGCGCAGCACCAGCTTGCCCGGCTCCTGAAGGGCTTTCTCCAGCGCCTTCTTGATGGTGGCGGTACGGTTGGGGCTGATGGGCTCGCCGTTCGGTTCCAGTACGATGAAGGTGTCGAGCACGTAGTCGTTGCGCGAATTCATGATCTGGGCGTCGTGGATGCTGAGGTTCTTCTGATCCAGTGCCGAAGCCACGGTGGCAAAGAGGTTGGGGGTATCGCGGCAATAGATGAACACCTCGCTACCGCCCCGTATGGGATGCTTGCCGATGAGCACCAGGGGGGCCGGGTTGTCACCGTGGGCGATGATCTTGCGGCAGTGCCAGGCGATCTGCTCCGGGCTGTGGCGCAGGAAGTAATCGGCCTTGAAGTCGTTCCAGAGGGCGGTGACCGCCTCCTGTGGCACCTCGCGCTGGGTCAGGATCTGCCTGGCCTGGCGCTGGTTTTCACGGATCTTGAGGCGCATGTCCGGCGGGTTTTCCAACCCCTGGCGCAGGGCCTTTTGGGTGGCGAAGTAGAGTTCGCGCAGCAGTGTGCCCTTCCAGTCGTTCCACAGACTGTCGTTGGTGGCACAGATGTCGGCCACGGTCAGGCAATAGAGCAGGTCGAGGTGCAATTCATCCCGCACCTTCTGGGCGAAGTCGGTGACCACGTCCGGGTCGTAGATGTCGCGGCGCTGGGCGGTGACCGACATCAGCAGATGGTGGCGCACCAGCCAGGCGACCAGTCGGCTCTCGTAGCGATCCAGCCCGTGCAACTGGCAGAACTCCAGCGCATCCACGGCCCCGAGTTCGGAATGATCGCCACGCCTGCCCTTGGCGATGTCGTGGAAGAGGGCGGCGATGCTGAGCAGCTCGGGCTTGCGCAACTGGGTGAACACCTCGTGGCAGAGCGGGTGAGTCTGGCGGCTGGCTGGATTCGGGAAGCGATGGATGTTCTGCAGCAGCCGATGGGTGTGCTCGTCCACCGTGTAGGCGTGGAACATGTCGAACTGCATCTGGCCGACGATGAGGTTCCACTGGGGCAGGTAGGCCGCGAGGATCCCGTACTTGTGCATCAGGGTGAGCGGCTGGCCGATGCCGTTGGGGTGGCGCAGGAGCGCCATGAAGAGACGGCGGCACTCGGGTAGATCTTGCAGCCAGCAGTTGAGGGTGCGTCTGGCCTCGCGCAACTGGCGCAAGGTGGCGGAGTGGATGCCGGCAATCTCCGGGTGCTGGGCTATCTGGTAGAAGAGTCGCAGGATGGCGGCAGGATCCCGGCCGAACAGCTCGGAGTCCACCGCATCGATGAGGCGGCCGCGCAGCTGGAATTCGTCGCTGATGCGGCGCACGTCCATGGCGGTGTTGCCAAGAATGGCCTCGTCAAAGAGTTGCAGCAGCATCTCGTTGAGCTCGGCCACCCGTCGCACCGTCTGGTAGAAGCGCTTCATCATCTGCTCGACCGGGCCGTTTCCTTCCCCCTCGAACCCCAGCATCTGGGCCACGGTGCGCTGGCGGTCGAACAAGAGGCGGTTGTCCCCCTTGTTGATGGCCATGTGCAGGGCGAAGCGCACCTTCCACAGGAAATTCTGACAGTCGAGCAGCTCCCGGTACTCGGCCCGGTTGAGAAAACCGTGGCTGGTCATCTCGAACAGGGTGGTGGCGCCGAAGTGGCGTCGGGCGACCCAGGCCAGGGTCTGGATGTCGCGAAGACCCCCGGGATTGTTCTTGAGATCCGGCTCCAGCTTGTAGGCGGTGCCGAGAAACTGCTGGTGGCGCAGGGCCTGCTCTTCGCGTTTGGCACGAAAGAAGGCTTCGCTCGGCCAGAAGTGCTGGGGCTGGGTGGCCGCCTGCAACTGCTCGAATCCCACCAGGCGACCCGTGATGTAACGGGCCTCGATGAGGTTGGTGGCAACCGTGATGTCGTTGCGACCCTGCTCGATGCACTCGGCCACGTTGCGCACCGCCTGGCCCACCTCCAGCTTGAGATCCCACAAGAGGGTGATGAACTCGCCGATGCGAAGCCCCAGCACCTCGTCCAGTTCATCTCCTTCGTAGAGGATCAGCAGGTCGATATCGGAGTGGGGATGGAGTTCGCCGCGGCCATAGCCGCCTACCGCGATCAGGGTGAGCTCGGTCCTGTCGAAGCCGAACTTGTGCCAGAGCCTGGTCAGCAGCGCGTCCATGTATTCGGAGCGGGTGGCCACCAGTTCGATGATGTTGTCACCGGCGTCGAAGCGCTCATGCAGCCAGGCGAGAAAGCGGCTCAGATACTCCTTGCAGTTGTCACGGGTGAGCTGATCGTCTGGGAGCAGATGGGGAGAAAGCAGGCTGGCATCCATGGCATGTCACACTCTCGGTCGGGCCGGGTAAAGAGCAACCCCGGCGCGCGGCCGGGGTTGAATGTCAAACGTGGTGGATAAAACGCTCGATAGTGTCGTCGGGGCGCAGGGTCAGGACCTCGCAGCCATCCTCGGTCACCAGCAGGGTGTGCTCCCATTGGGCGGAGTCGCCGCCGTCCTTGGTGGTCACGGTCCAGCCATCCTTCGGATTGACCTTGCAGTGGTACTTCTTGCTGTTGACCATGGGCTCGATGGTGAAGCACATGCCCGCTTTCAGCTCCAGCTTGCCGCCGTTGCGGTAGTGCAGGATCTGCGGCTCTTCGTGGAACTCGGCACCGATGCCATGGCCGCAGTAGTCGCGTACCACGGAGAAGCCGGCCTGCTCGACGATGGGCTGGATGACGGCGCCGATCTCGGTGATGCACATGCCCGGGCGCACCCGCTTGATGGCGGCATAGAGGCTATCCTGGGCCACCTTGCAGAGCTGGCGGCGCAGGGGGGTGGTCTGGCCCACGATGAACATGGCGGAGGTATCGCCGTGATAACCATCCTTGATGACGGTGATGTCCAGATTGATGATGTCCCCTTCCCGCAGCTTCTTGTGGTTCGGGATGCCATGGCAGATGACATCGTTCACCGAGGTGCAGATGGACTTGGGGAAGCCGTGGTAATTGAGCGGCGCGGGGATGGCCTGCTGCACGTCGACGATGTAGTCGTGGCAGAGGGTATTCAGTTCGTCTGTGGTGACGCCCGCCTTGACGTGGGGGGCGATCATGACCAGCACGTCGGCGGCCAGCTGGCCGGCGACACGCATTTTTTCAATCTCTTCCGGTGTCTTGATTTTAATGGACATGGGATCTCTCTTGGGGCCTGATTGCGCATCCTGCCGATGCCCAACAACCAGGTAATGAAAAATAGATGCGTTTGCAATCAGGGCGAAATTTTATCCCCAACCCCCGTTTACTTCCAGTGTGATCGTCATCGCAACGTCATCAGGCGGTCGCACCATGGTCCGGGATCCATTTTTAGCACCCGGGCTGGTGGTGTCATGACCAAAGTTATGGTATAAAGCGCGCCGGAATGGGGAACTCGTGTCCTCATACCATCACCCTTACTCAACAACACACACACATCGACACATATGCCGGGGTGCCTTAACGGGTCGGTTATATGGGATGTGTGGAGGCCTAACCCCAATACAGAGGTATAAAATGGCTAAAGTTTCTATGCGCGACATGCTGCAAGCCGGCGTTCACTTCGGTCACCAGACTCGTTACTGGAACCCGAAAATGAAGTCCTACATCTTCGGCGCCCGCAGCAAAGTTCACATCATCAACCTGGAAAAAACCGTTCCGATGTTTGACGATGCCATGAACTTCATCAGCTCCGTAGCTGCCAAGAAAGGCAAGGTACTGTTCGTAGGTACCAAGCGTGCCGCGTCTGAAGCCGTCAAAGAAGCCGCTGAGCGTTGCGACCAGTTCTATGTTAACCACCGCTGGCTGGGCGGCATGCTGACCAACTGGAAAACTGTTCGTCAGTCCATCAAGCGCCTGAAAGATCTGGAAACCCAGAGCGAAGACGGTACCTTCGACAAGCTGACCAAGAAAGAGGCGCTGATGCGTACTCGCGAAATGGAAAAGCTGGAGAAGAGCCTGGGTGGTATCAAGAACATGGGCGGCCTGCCTGACGTTCTGTTCGTTGTCGATGCCGACCACGAGCACATCGCTATCAAAGAAGCCAACAACCTGGGTATCCCGGTAGTTTCCATCGTTGATACCAACTCCAACCCGGACGGCGTTGACTATGTCATCCCGGGTAACGACGACGCTATCCGTGCCGTACAGCTGTACCTGAACGCTGCTGCTGACACCGTTCTGGAAGCCCGCGAGCAGGACATCGTTGTTCAAGCCGAACAAGATGGCTTCGTTGAAGCTGAGTAATTGATAAGGACTGAAAAGCCCTTATTAACCAAGCTGATGTAATTGGTTAGCAGGGGCCCTTGTGGCCCCTGTTTCTTGTCAATTCAAGACCGAGGATACTGGACATGGCAAACATTTCTGCCGCCCTGGTAAAAGAACTGCGCGAGCGCACCGCCGCTGGCATGATGGATTGCAAAAAAGCGCTGGAAGAAGCCAACGGTGATATCGAGCTGGCTATCGAGAACATGCGTAAATCCGGTCAGGCCAAGGCCGCCAAGAAAGCTGGCCGTATCGCCGCTGAAGGTGTGATCTTCGCCCGTACCGAAGGCAACGTTGCCGTCATGATCGAGCTGAACTGCGAGACTGACTTCGTTTCCAAGGATGCCGGTTTCCTGGCCATGGGTCAGAAGATCGTCGAGATCGCTGCCACCCAGAAAATCGCTGACGTTGACGCGCTGAAAGCCGCCGACTTCGGCAACGGCGAGTCCGTCGAGCTGACCATCACCAACCTGATCGCCAAGATCGGTGAGAACATGAACCTGCGTCGCGTGATGCTGGTTGAAGGTGACAACCTGGGCACCTACGTTCACGGCTCCCGCATCGGTGTTATCACCAAGCTGGTTGGCGGTACCGACGAGCTGGCCAAAGATCTGGCCATGCACGTTGCTGCCAACAGCCCGCAATTCGTCAAACCGGAAGACGTGTCTGCCGAAGTCGTTGCCAAAGAGCGCGAAATCCAGATCGACATCGCCATCAACTCCGGCAAGCCGAAAGAGATCGCCGAGAAGATGGTTGAAGGCCGCATGAAGAAGTTCACCGGTGAGGTTTCCCTGACTGGTCAACCGTTCGTGAAAGATCCTTCCATGACCGTTGCCGAGCTGCTGAAGAAAGAAGGCGCTGACGTTGTTTCCTTCACCCGTTTCGAAGTGGGCGAAGGCATCGAGAAGCAAGAGACCGACTTCGCTGCTGAAGTAGCAGCCCAGATCGCGGCCGCTCAGAAGGCCTAATCGAACCGGTTTTTCCGTTTCCCCAGACCGCGACTTATGTCGCGGTCTTTATATGACCAGGAATCAGTGACATGAGTACCAATCCCAAGCCTGCATACAGACGTGTTCTTCTGAAGTTGAGTGGTGAAGCCCTGCAAGGATCCGAGGGTTTCGGCATTGATCCGGCGGTGCTGGAACGGATGGCCCAAGAGATCAAAGAGCTGGTTGAGCTGGGTGTTCAGGTCGGTCTGGTCATCGGTGGCGGCAACCTGTTCCGTGGTGCCGGCCTTGCCAAGGCAGGCATGAATCGCGTGGTGGGTGACCACATGGGCATGCTGGCGACCGTCATGAACGGCCTGGCCATGCGTGATGCCCTGCATCGTGCTTATGTGAATGCCCGCCTGATGTCGGCCATCTCCCTGCAAGGGGTCTGCGACTCCTACAGCTGGGCCGAAGCCATCAGCCAGCTGCGCGCCGGCAAGGTGGTGATCTTCTCTGCCGGTACCGGCAACCCCTTCTTTACCACCGACTCGGCAGCCTGCCTGCGCGGTATCGAGATCGAAGCCGACGTCGTGCTGAAAGCCACCAAGGTCGATGGCGTGTTCACCGATGACCCGGTCAAGAACCCGGATGCCGTGCTCTATCAGGAACTGAGTTATGATGAAGTTCTTGAAAAAGAACTCAAAGTGATGGATCTTGCTGCTTTTACCCTGGCCCGCGACCACGATCTGCCGATCCGGGTGTTCAACATGAACAAACCGGGCGCGCTGCGCCGCGTGATCATGGGTGAGCCGGAAGGTACCCTGATCCACCAGGCCAGCAAGTAAGGCAAGTGTGAGCCCTAGGCTCGCTTGTCCATTACGCCAGTCAACAAGATAGATACGAGCCGCCCGTCGGCTCGTTCGCCAAAAGGAAAACCACTGTGATCAACGAGATTAAAAACGACGCCAAGGACCGCATGGGCAAAAGCGTAGAGTCGCTGAAGACCCAGATGTCCAAGATCCGTACCGGCCGTGCTCACCCGAGCCTGCTCGACGGCATCCAGGTGGAGTATTACGGTGCTGCCACTCCTCTGAAGCAGTTGGCCAACGTGGTGGCAGAAGATGCCCGTACTCTCTCCATCTCCATCTTCGATCGCTCCATGATCCAGGCGGTGGAAAAAGCCATCCTGACCTCCGATCTGGGCCTGAACCCGTCCAGCAACGGCCAGACTCTGCGCGTGCCGCTGCCGCCGCTGACCGAAGAGCGTCGCCGTGATCTGACCAAGATCGTCCGTGCCGAAGCCGAAGGTGCCCGGGTTGCCATTCGCAACATCCGTCGCGATGCCAACGCCGACCTGAAAGCCCTGCTGAAAGAGAAAGAGATCTCCGAAGACGACGACCGTCGCGCCCAGGAAGAGATCCAGAAGCTGACCGATACCTTCATCAAGCTGGTGGATGACGCCCTGGTTGTGAAGGAAAAGGAGCTAATGGAAATCTAAGCCTCCGACAGGTATATTACGAGCGCCGTGTAGTGCCCCTGCACGGCGCTTTTGTCTTTGTGGGAGAAATGAATGTCGCTTTTGGCAGCGCTAGGCGATAGCGCCAGCTCGTCCTTGCCCCGTCACGTCGCCATCATCATGGATGGCAATGGTCGCTGGGCCCAGAACCGCGGCAAGATGCGGGTTTCCGGGCACAAGGCGGGCGTGAAATCCGTGCGTGAGGCCGTGGCCTTTGCCGCCCGTGCCAAGATGGAGGCGCTGACCCTGTTTGCGTTTTCCAGCGAGAACTGGCGCCGTCCGGAAGGGGAAGTAAACGCCCTGATGGAGTTGTTCATGACGGTGCTGGGTCGCGAGGTGAGCAAGTTGCACAGCAACGGCATTCGCCTTCGGGTGATTGGCGACACTGCCCGCTTCAGCGAGCGGCTGCAGGCCAAGATCGCCAAGGCCGAGGCCCTGACCGCCAACAATCAGGGATTGACCCTCAATATCGCCGCCAATTATGGCGGTCAGTGGGACATCGCCCAGGCGGCCCGGACCCTGGCACGCGCCGTGGCGGCGGGTGAACTGGATGCCGAGGCGGTCGACGAGGCGGCATTGGGTCGTCATGTCTGCATGGCTGATCTTCCCCCCGTGGATCTGCTGATCCGCACCGGCGGGGATCATCGCATCAGCAACTTTGTCCTTTGGCAGCTCGCCTATGCCGAACTCTATTTTACCCCGGTCCTGTGGCCCGATTTTGACGAGGCCGAGTTCAGTGGGGCAGTTGCCTCCTTCGTTGCTCGCGAGCGTCGCTTCGGGTGTACGGGTGAACAGATCCGGGAATTGATCGCCGCGCAACAGACCGGCTAAACCCCGCTCCCAAGAGAGAGGTTTCTTTTGCTAAAACAACGAATTATTACCGCATTACTGTTAGTACCCCTGGTGTTGGGGGCGCTGTTTTTTCTGCCGTTGAAATTCTTTGCCCTGCTCGCCGCCCTGGTCTTTCTGCTGGCCAGCCGTGAGTGGAGTGCCTTCGTCACTGCCCAGCCGCAACAGTGGTTGCCGCTGGTGTTCTGTCTGCTGCTGGGGGCCAGCCTGTTCTGGGTGCCCGTGGAGCAACTCTGGATCCCCCAACTGCATCCGCTGGTGATGGGCGTGCTCTGGACCGCCGTCAGCTGGTGGCTGCTGGGGCTGCTGCTGGTGCTGCGCTACCCGCAAAGCGCCAGGCTGTGGCGTGAATCCATCTGGCTCAAATCCCTGTTCGGTCTGGTGACCCTGGTTCCCTTCTTCTGGTCCCTGGTGGCCATTCGCGGCTACAACTTCTACCACGACCCCATGATGGGGGCCTGGATCCTGCTGTTCGTGATGGGACTGGTCTGGGCGGCAGATTCTGGCGCGTATTTTTTCGGCAAGGCGTTCGGCAAACACAAGCTGGCGCCGGCCGTGAGCCCGGGGAAAACCATTGAAGGCATGCTGGGCGGCCTCTTTACCGCCAGCCTGCTGGCCATCGGCGTGACCTGGTTCATGGGCTTCGTGCCTGCCAAGATGGGCACCGTGCTGCTCTGTTCTCTGCTGGCGGTGCTGGCCTCCGTGCTCGGCGATCTGGCCGAGAGCATGTTCAAGCGGGAAGCCGGCATCAAGGATTCCGGCACCCTGTTGCCGGGCCATGGGGGCATTCTCGATCGCATCGACAGCCTGACGGCGGCGCTGCCCGTCTTCCTGCTCAGCTACCTGTTGCTCGGTCCGGAGTTTTGATGTTTCGCGCACTGATGATCCCGGGAGCGTCCCGCTCCATCAGTCTGTTACCCAATCAGGAGTCTTGATGCAAAACCTGGTGATCCTGGGAGCGTCAGGCTCCATCGGTCAGAGCACCCTCAAGGTACTGCGCCACAACCCCGGGCGCTGGCAGGTGCTGGCGCTGACCGCTGCCCGCAGCGTGGATGCCATGCTGCGCGACTGTCTCGAATTCTCCCCCCGGTTCGCCGTCATGATGGACGAAGGCGCCGCCAGCGATCTGGCGGGTCGGCTCAAGGCTCACGGCAGCACCACCCGGGTGTTGTCCGGTCAGGCAGCCCTGTGCGACGTGGCTGCTCACCCCGATGCCCACAGCGTGATGGCGGCCATTGTCGGTGCGGCGGGTCTGGCACCCACCATGGCTGCCGTGCGCGCCGGCAAGCGCATTCTGCTGGCCAACAAGGAGGCGCTGGTGATGTCCGGAGCCTTCTTCATGGAGGCGGTGCGCGAGCACGGCGCCGAGCTGCTACCCATCGACAGCGAACACAACGCCATCTTCCAGTGCCTGCCGGTCGACGTGCAGCGCCAGCCCGGTTTCTGCGATCTGGCCGGGGCGGGGATCAGCAAGATCCTGCTGACCGGCTCCGGCGGACCTTTCCGCTATGCCGATGTGGGTGAACTGCACCATGTCACCCCGGCGCAAGCCATTGCCCATCCCAACTGGTCCATGGGGGCCAAGATCTCGGTGGACTCCGCCACCATGATGAACAAGGGGCTGGAGTACATCGAGGCGCGCTGGCTGTTCAATGCGGCCCCCGAGCAGATCCAGGTGGTGATTCACCCCCAGTCCGTCATTCACTCCATGGTGCAGTACAAGGATGGCTCCGTGCTGGCCCAGCTCGGCAACCCGGACATGTGCACCCCAATTGCCCACGCTCTGGCCTATCCGGAACGGATCGAGTCCGGTGTGGAACCTTTGGATTTCTTCAGTGTCGGAGAGTTCAGCTTTATCCGGCCCGACTATGAGCTCTATCCCTGTCTGGCGCTGGCCATGAGCGCGTGCCAGCAGGGGCAGGGGGCGACCACCTCCCTCAATGCCGCCAACGAGGAGGCCGTCGCGGCTTTTCTTGCAGAGCGGATCGGATTTATGGATATTGCCAGAGTCAACGAATCCGTCATGGCCGAGCTGGGCAGTAGTGCTGCCGGCTCTCTGGCGGATCTCATCGCCCTGGACGGTACGGCCCGAGCCCGTGCCCAGCAACTGATAAAGGAGCTTGCCGTATGAACGGACTGTGGTGGCAGCCAGCCCCTCTCCATGCTCTCGAGCGCAGGACTGGACATGACCGCGAGGTACGCGGCTGATGGGCGGGGTTCTGTGGAATATCGGCGCCTTCATCGTGGCCCTCGGGCTGCTGGTGGCGGTGCATGAATTTGGCCACTTCTGGGTGGCTCGTCGTTGCGGCGTCAAGGTGGAGCGCTTCTCCATCGGCTTTGGCAAGGCCATCTGGCGTCGCCTTGGCAAGGATGGCACCGAATACGTGCTGGCCCTGATCCCCCTTGGCGGTTACGTCAAGATGCTGGATGGCCGGGTCGACGAACTCAAGCCGGGGGAGGAGGCGCAGGCCTTCAACCACAAGAGCGTCTGGGCCCGGATGGCCATCGTCGCGGCCGGCCCCATGGCGAACTTCGTGTTCGCCCTGTTCGCCTTCTGGCTGATGTTCATGATAGGGGTGCCGAGCGTCAAACCCGTGGTGGGCGAGGTGCGTCCCGCCTCCATCGTGGCAGAGGCCGGCATCCTGCCAGGCATGGAGATCGTCGGCGTCGGCGGCGAGGAGACCGGTGACTGGGAGAGCGTCACCTACGCCCTCATCAGCCACCTTGGCGATGACTCGGTCCAGCTCAAGCTCAAGGCGGCCAACACCAGCTATGCAGTGGACAAGACCCTGCAGCTGGCAGGTTGGAAATTCGATCCGGACAAAGAGTCACCCATCGGGAGCCTCGGGATAGTGCCCCTCGGTGGCAAGGTGCTGCCCGTGGTGGAGGCCGTGGTGCCATCGAGCGCCAGCGAGAAGGCCGGCCTTCAGATAGGGGATCGCATCAAGGGGGTCGATGGAGAGGCCATCACCGAATGGACCCAGTTTGTCGAGCGTGTCCAGCAGTCACCGGCGCAGCCGCTGCAGGTGACGGTGGAGCGCGGGGGCAGCGAGATGACCCTGACCCTGACCCCGGACGGGAAGAAAGTGAAGGGCCAGCTGGTCGGTTTTGTGGGCTTGTCGCCGCAACTGGTTCCATTACCGGATGAGTATCGAACTCTGTTACAGTATGGGCCTTTGCAAGCCCTGTGGCATGGGGTCCAGAAGACCTGGAGCCTGATCACCCTGACCTTCGACATGATAGGCAAGCTGATCGGTGGCATCGTCTCTTTGGACAACCTGAGCGGCCCCATCTCCATCGCCAAGGGGGCCGGCAGCAGCGCCGATTACGGGTTGGTCTATTTCCTCGGATTCCTGGCGCTCATCAGCGTCAACCTGGGGATCATCAACCTGTTCCCCCTGCCGGTGCTCGATGGTGGCCATCTGGTCTATTTCCTCATCGAGGCGATCACCGGCAAGCCGGTATCGGAAAAAATTCAGGAAGTTGGGTTCAGGATAGGCGCCGCCATTCTGATGTTACTGATGGGCATTGCGCTGTTTAATGATTTCGCTCGCCTCTGAGGCCAGAGCATCAACAAGGACACATAAGAACAAAATGGCTGTTAAAAAAGCATTGGTGTTGAGTTGCCTGCTGGGGGCCAGCTTCCTGGCTCAGGCTGCCCCGGCCTCTTTTGTGGTGCAAGACATTCAGGTCGAGGGCCTGCAGCGGGTGACCCTGGGTGCCGCCCTGTTGAATCTGCCGGTGCGGGTCGGTGATTCCGTCGACTCCGTATCCCTGGCGAACGCTATCAAGAAGCTCTATGCCTCCGGCAACTTCGAGGACGTCAAGGTCTATCGCGACGGTCAGGTGCTGCAAGTGGTGGTCAAGGAGCGCCCGACCATCTCCAGCATCGAGTTCTCCGGCAACAAGGACATCAAGGAAGAGCAACTGACCCAGAGCCTGGAATCCTCCGGGATCCGCGTGGGTGATCCGCTTGATCGCACCGTGCTGAGCTCCCTCGAGAAAGGGCTGGAAGATTTCTACTACGGCGTGGGCAAGTACTCCGCCAAGGTCAAGGCCATCGTCACCCCGCTGCCCCGCAACCGGGTCGACCTCAAGTTCACCTTCGTGGAAGGGGAAGCGGCCAAGATCCAGCAGATCAACATCGTCGGCAACAACGTCTTCCCGGAAGAGAAGCTGCTGGCCCAGCTCTCCCTCAAGGACGACGTGCCCTGGTGGAACTTCACCGGCGATCAGCGCTACCAGAAGCAGAAGCTGGCCGGTGACATCGAAGTGCTGCGCTCCTACTACATGGACCGCGGCTACATCCGCTTCACCCAGGAGTCCACCCAGGTCTCCATGACCCCGGACAAGAAGGGGGTCTATGTCACCCTCAACGTCAAGGAAGGGGAGCAGTACAAGGTTTCCGGCATCCAGCTCAAGGGTGACCTCATCGACCGCGGCGGCGAGATGAAGGGCCTCATTCCCATCGAGGCGGGCAGCGTCTACTCCGCCAGTCAGGTGACCCATACCGAAGAGGTGCTCTCCAAGTTCCTCGGCCGTTACGGCTACGCCTATCCGAAAGTGGTCACCTTCCCCCAGATCAACGACCAGACCAAGGAAGTGGAGCTCATCGTCAACGTGGAGCCGGGTCCCCGGGTCTATGTGCGCAACATCAACTTCAGCGGCAACGTCACCACCAAGGACGAAGTGCTGCGTCGCGAGATGCGCCAGATGGAGGGCACCTGGCTCTCCTCCGACAACGTCGAGCAGTCCAAGACCCGTCTCAACCGCCTCGGCTTCTTCGAGACCGCGGAAGTGGACACCAAGCGGGTGCCGGGCAGCGATGACCAGGTCGATCTGGACTTCAAGGTCAAGGAGCAGCCGGCGGGGTCCATCAACGCCGGTATCGGCTACGGCACCGAGTCGGGTCTGAGCCTGCAGGCGGGTCTGCAGCAGGACAACTTCATGGGGACCGGCAAGAAGATCGGCATCAACGCCAGCACCAACGACTACTCCAAGAGCGTCGACCTGAGCTATAACGACCCCTACTTCACCGTGGACGGGGTGAGCCTGGGCGGCCGTCTCTACTACAACAAGTTCAGTGCGGCCGACGCCAACATCGTGGACTACGAGAACACCACCGTCGGTTTCCGTCTCTCCAGCGGCTTCCCGGTCAACGAGAACAACCGTCTCGACTTCAGCCTGGGCTACGAAAACAACAAACTGTCCCAGCCCAACCCCTATGTACAGGTGGACGAGTTCTGGAAGGTCTACAACGGCAATCTGGATGGCGACAACCGCATGGTGTTCAACACCGTGGACGTCACCGCCGGCTGGACCCGCTCCACCCTCAACAAGGGTCAGTTCCCGACCTCCGGTGATCGCCAGCGGGTGAACGCCAAGGTGACGGTGCCCGGCATGGATCTGCAGTACTTCAAGCTCAACGCCGAAGATGCCCACTACTTCCCGTTTGATGCCGATCACAAGTGGGTCATGCTGGCCAAGGCCCGTGCCTCCTACGGCGATGGCTACGGCACCAATGGCGATTACGAGCACGTCCTGCCGTTCTTCGAGAACTACTACGCCGGTGGTTTCGATACCCTGCGTGGCTTCAAGAGCAACACAGTCGGTCCGAAGGCGCTCTACTACTACAACCTGAGCGGCAACGACGTCATCCAGGGCACTGACAGCTCGGTCGGGGGCAACGCCCTGGCGGTGGCCTCGCTGGAAATGATCGTGCCGACGCCCTTTGCCTCCGAGACCTATCAGCCCCAGCTGCGGACCAGTTTCTTCATCGACGCCGGTTCCGTGTGGGATACCCACTTCGACTACAGCCAGTATCAGAACCGTTGCTTCAGTGGTTGCAACTATCTGATGGACTACTCCGACCCGAGCAACATCCGGATGTCGACCGGTCTGTCGCTGCAGTGGCTCTCTCCCATGGGCCCGCTGGTGTTCGTGCTGGCAAGACCAATCAAGAAATACGAAGGGGACGACACCGAAGTCTTCTCCTTCAACATCGGCCGTACCTTCTAAGGGAAGCGGACGCCCCCCCGCCATGGCGGGGGGAAGCATGATGGGTCGCGCATTTGCGCGCCTCACCAGGTAACAAGACGATCTCGTGGATCGCTTGCACAATCAGGTAAATCAGGTAGCCCTCGACCGAGGGACCAAGGAGTAAGTGTGAATAAAGCGTTGAAAGTAGCTGGTTTGAGCTTTGCACTGATGGCTGCCGGCATGGGTTCTGCCTTCGCTGAGACCAAGATTGCCGTGGTCGACATGGGCGAAGTCTTCCAAAAGCTGCCCCAGCGTGAAGCCGTTGCCAAGAAGCTGAAGGGTGAGTTCGAGCCGCGCATGCGTGAACTGCAGAAGCTGGAGTCTGACGGTCAGGCACTGGTCGAGAAGTTCAAGAAGGACGAAGCCTTCATGAGCGCCGAGCAGAAGAAGCAGAGCCAGGAGAAGCTGGCCAAGCTGCAGATGGAGTTCAACCAGAAGCGTCAGGCGTTTGAACAGGACAACGGTCGCCGTCAGTCCGAAGAGCGCAACAAGATCCTGACCAAGGTGCAGGCTGCCATTGACGCCATCGCCAAGAGCAATGGCTACGATCTGGTGCTGGAGCGCAATGCAGCGCCCTATGCAGCCAGCAAGCTGGACATCTCCGGCCAGGTTATTTCTCAGGTTAGCAAGAGCAACTAATTGATGGCATTCACTCTCGCACAGCTGGCCCAGCAACTGGGGGCCGAGGTCCATGGGGATGGGACCCGGGAAATTCGCAAGGTCGCGACACTGGAAAAAGCCGGGGAGGGGGAGATAGCCTTCCTGTCCAACAAGAAGTACCGGCATTTTCTGGAGCAGAGCAAGGCCACTGCCGTGCTCATCACCGAGGCAGACCTGCCGTTTTGCCCCACCAACGCCCTGGTGCTCAAGGACCCCTACGTGGGCTTTGCACGGGTTGCCCAACTGCTGGACACCACCCCGCAGCCGGCCATGGATATCCATCCGAGCGCCGTCATCGCGGCGGACGTGCAACTGGGCGAGAGAGTGGCCATCGGTGCCAATGCTGTGATCGAATCCGGCGTCGTGCTGGGTGACGATGTGCGTATCGGCCCGGGCTGTTTCGTTGGCAAGGATACCCGACTGGGAGCGCGCTCCCGGTTGTGGGCCAACGTCACCCTCTATCACAACGTGACCCTGGGCACGGACTGTCTGGTACAGGCCGGAACCGTGATCGGGGCAGACGGTTTCGGTTATGCCAACGAGCGCGGCGAGTGGATCAAGATCCCCCAGCTTGGTGGCGTGACCATCGGCAACCGGGTCGAGATCGGTGCCTGCACCACCATCGACCGCGGTGCGCTGGAAGATACCCGCATCGCTGACAACGTCATCATCGACAACCAGTGCCAGATCGCCCACAACGTCGAGATCGGCTACGGCACTGCCGTGGCGGGCTCCACCGTGATGGCCGGTAGTCTCAAGGTCGGCAAATACTGTATCATTGGTGGTGCCTCCGTCTTTAACGGGCACATGGAGATCTGCGACCAGGCCACCGTCACCGGCATGGCCATGGTGATGCGTCCCATCACCGAGCCCGGTATCTACTCTTCCGGCATCCCCCTGCAAACCAATAAAGAGTGGCGCAAGACCGCCGCCCGGGTGATGCGTATCGAAGAGATGCACAAGCGGTTGAGCAAGCTTGAGAAAAAGCTGGATCAAGAATAATCACGATTGGTATAGGGTACTGTTTTGACTACTGAAAAGAAGAGCCTGGGCATCCAGGAAATCATGGATCTGCTGCCCCACCGTTATCCGTTCCTGATGGTGGACAAGGTGGAAAACTACGAGATCAGCGATGAGCGCAAGACCCTGCGCGCCATCAAGAACGTCTCGTTCAACGAGCCGATCTTCCAGGGCCACTTCCCGGCCAAGCCGGTCTTCCCCGGCGTGCTGATCCTGGAAGCCATGGCCCAGGCCACCGGTATCCTGGCCTTCACCATGGTGGGCAAGCCGTCCCCCAACGAGCTTTATTACTTTGCCTCCATCGACAATGCCCGCTTCAAGCGCCCGGTGGGCCCCGGCGATCAGCTGGTGCTGGATGTGGAGTTCCTGAAGGAGCGTCGCGGCATCGCCAAGTTCACCGGTGTCGCCACCGTCGACGGTGAAGTGGTCTGTACTGCCGAACTGATGTGCGCCAAGCGCGAGGTATAACCGTGATCGATCAGACTGCCATCATCCACGACACCGCCATCGTCCATGAGTCTGCCGTCATCGGCAAAGGGGTTGAAATCGGCCCCTTCACCGTCATCGGCGCCGAGGTGGAAATCGGTGACAACACCTGGGTGAGCTCCCACGTGGTGATCAAGGGCCCGACCAAGATTGGTCGCGGCAACAAGATCTTCCAGCACACCTCCATCGGTGAGGATTGCCAGGACAAGAAGTACGCCGGCGAGCGCACCTTCCTCGAGATCGGCGACAACAACGTGTTTCGCGAGAACTGCACCGTGCACCGCGGTACCACCCAGGACCAGAGCCTGACCAAGGTGGGTAGCGGCAACCTGTTCATGGTCAACGTTCACGTGGCCCACGACTGCGTCATCGGTGACAACTGCATCTTCGCCAACAACGCCACCCTGGCGGGCCATGTGCACATCGGTGACTTCGTGATCTTCGGCGGTCTGTCTGCCATTCACCAGTTCGGCCGCGTCGGCTCCCACGCCTTCGTCGGCGGCTGCGCTGCCCTGAACAAGGACGTGCCGCCCTACGTGATGGCCGCCGGCAACTACGCCAAGCCGTTCGGGGTCAACTCCGAAGGCCTGCGTCGTCGTGGCTTCAGCGCCGAGGCGATCTCTGCCGTCAAGCGCGCCTACAAGGAGATCTTCCGCTCCGGCAAGACCATTGAAGAGGTGTTGCCCGTGCTGAGCGAGATGGCCCAGAGCGAACCGGCCATCCAGCTCTATGTGGATTTCCTCAAGGACAACGAGCGCGGGATCATCCGTGCCTGATCCCATTCGCATCGGCATCGTCGCCGGAGAGACCTCCGGCGACATCCTGGCCGCAGGGCTGGTGCGCGAACTGCAAGCCCGCTACCCGGATGCGCAGTTCGAAGGGATCGCCGGGCCGCGGATGCAGGCTCTCGGCGTGAAGGCGCTGTTCGAGATGGAGGAGCTCTCCGTCATGGGCATCACCGAGGTGCTGGGCCGTCTGCCCCGCATCCTCCAGGTACGCCGCGAACTGCTGCGCCACTTCATCGCCAATCCCCCCGACATCTTCGTCGGTGTGGATGCACCGGATTTCAATATCGGGGTGGAGCTGAAACTGCGCCGCGCCGGTATCAAGACGGTCCACTATGTCAGCCCCTCCGTCTGGGCCTGGCGTCAGGGCCGCATTCACAAGATCAAGGCCGCCACCGACATGGTGCTCGCCTTCCTGCCATTCGAGAAAGCCTTCTACGACCGTTTCGATGCCCCCTGTCGCTTCGTCGGCCACACCATGGCGGACGACATTCCCCTGATCCCGGATCAAGGGGCGGTGCGCGAGGCCCTCGGCATCGATCCCGCCCGTCGCTGGCTGGCGGTGCTGCCGGGGAGTCGCACGGCGGAAGTGGGCTTCATGGCGCCGGTCTTCCTCGAGGCGTGCAAGCACCTGACGGTGCACAACCCGGATCTCGGTTTCATCGTGCCTCTGGTCAACCAGAAACGGCGCGAGCAGTTCCTCGCCATCAAGGCCGAGGTGGCCCCGGAGCTCGACATGGTGCTGCTGGACGGCCAGGGCCGCGAGGCCATGATTGCCGCCGACGTGGTGATGCTCGCCTCCGGCACCGCGGCCCTCGAGGCCATGCTGGTGAAAAAGCCCATGGTGGTCGGTTACAAGCTCAAACCCTTCAGCTACTTGCTGGCCCAGTGGCTGGTGAAGACGGATTATGTCTCCCTGCCGAACCTGCTGGCGGACAAGATGCTGGTGCCCGAGCTCATCCAGCATGAGTGCACCCCGGCCAACCTGGTGGAAGAGGTGAGCAAGCTGCTGGACCATGACAACAGCGAGCTCATCGCCACCTTCACCCGGTTGCACGAGAAGATCCGCTGCAATGCGGATGTGCAGGCAGCGGAAGCGGTTGCCGCGCTGCTGGAACGCTAGTGGGCTCTGCCTGTGTGTCAGGCGTGATGTTGTGCTGATACTGGCCCTGCGGGGCCGGTTTTGATTCAAGGCTATGAGATGACGATCGATATTCCCGAAGACAAGCTGATTGCCGGGGTGGACGAGGTGGGCCGCGGCCCCCTGGTGGGTGACGTGGTCACCGCCGCGGTGATCCTGGATCCTGCCAATCCCATACTTGGCCTCGCCGACTCCAAGAAGCTCTCCGAGAAGAAGCGGCTCGCCCTGTTTGGCGAGATCAAAGAGAAGGCGCTGGCCTATGCCATCGGCCGCGCCAGCCCGGCGGAAATCGACGAGCTCAACATCCTGCACGCCACCATGCTGGCGATGCAGCGCGCCGTGGCGGGGCTCAAGGTGACGCCCGAGCTGGTCTTCATCGACGGCAACCGCTGCCCCAGATTGCCGATGGAGGCCCGCGCCGTGGTCAAGGGTGACAGCCTGGTGGCCGCCATCAGCGCCGCCTCCATCCTCGCCAAGGTGACCCGGGACGCCGAGATGACCGAGCTGGACAGCCGCCATCCCGAGTACGGTTTCGCCCGCCACAAGGGCTACCCGACGGCGGAGCACCTCGCCATTCTGGCCGAACGGGGCCCGCTGCCCGAATACCGTCAGAGCTTCAAGCCGGTGCGCCGCGCCCTGGGGATCGAATAACCGATGCCGATCTGTCTGAACGATTTCTGCTTGCGCAATGAGAGGGCGTGACCATGGCTGATCCCCGCTTCATCCACCTGAGGGTGCACTCCGACTTCTCCATGGTCGACGGCCTGCAGAAGATCGGTCCCATCGTCTCCGCTGCCGCCGCCAACAACATGCCGGCCCTGGCCCTGACGGACCAGATGAACATGTGCGGCCTGGTGCGCTTCTACGGCTCTGCCCACGGCAAGGGGATCAAGCCCCTGGTCGGGGCGGATTTCTGGGTGCAGAGCGACGAGCTTGGGGACGAGCAGTTTCGCCTCACCCTGCTCGCCATGGACAACGACGGCTACCAGAACATCACCCTGCTCATCTCCCGCGGCTATCAGCGCGGTCATGTGCAGGGGCGCCCCGTCATCGACAAGGCCTGGCTTGGCGAACATGCCAAGGGGGTGATCGTCCTCTCCGGCGGGCGCGAGGGGGATGTGGGCAAGTTCCTGCTCAAGGGCAACCGCCAGATGGTGGAGCATTGCCTCGCCTTCTACCAGACCCACTTCCCGGATGCCTACTACCTGGAGCTGCTGCGTACCGGCCGCCCGGACGAGGAGGTCTACCTCCACATGGCGGTGGCCATTGCCACCGAGTTCGAGCTGCCGGTGGTGGCCACCAACGAGGTGGTGTTCCTCACCGCCGATGACTTCGATGCCCACGAGATCCGGGTCGCCATCCACGACGGCTACACCCTGATGGACAAGCGCCGACCGCGCCGCTACAGCCCCCAGCAGTACCTGCGCAGTCAGGAGGAGATGGCGGAGCTGTTTGCCGACATCCCGGAAGCCCTGGAAAACACGGTGGAAATCGCCAAGCGCTGCAACGTGACGGTGCGCCTTGGCGAGTATTTCCTGCCCAATTTCCCCACCGGCGACATGACCACCGAGGACTTCCTGGTCATGAAGTCGAAGGAAGGGCTGGAGGAGCGGCTCGAATTCCTGTTCCCGGATCCGGCGGTGCGTGCCGAGCGTCGTCCCGAGTATGACGAGCGTCTCGACATCGAGCTCAAAGTGATCAACCAGATGGGCTTCCCGGGTTACTTCCTCATCGTGATGGAGTTTATCCAGTGGTCCAAGGACAACGGCATCCCCGTCGGTCCGGGCCGGGGCTCGGGGGCGGGGTCGCTGGTGGCCTATGCCCTCAAGATCACCGATCTCGATCCGCTGGAATTTGACCTGCTGTTCGAACGTTTCCTGAACCCCGAGCGGGTCTCCATGCCCGACTTCGACGTCGACTTCTGCATGGACAGGCGCGACGAGGTGATCGATCACGTCTCCGAGATGTACGGTCGGGAGGCGGTATCCCAGATCATCACCTTCGGCAGCATGGCGGCCAAGGCGGTGGTACGGGACGTCGGCCGGGTGCTGGGCCACGCCTACGGCTTCGTGGATCGCATCTCCAAGCTGATCCCGCCCGACCCCGGCATGACCCTGGCCAAGGCGTTCGAAGCCGAGCCCAAGTTGCCGGAGCTCTACGAGCAGGACGAGGAGGTCAAGGACCTCATCGACATGGCCCGCCGCCTGGAAGGGGTGGTGCGCAACGCCGGCAAGCACGCCGGTGGCGTGGTGATCGCGCCCACCAAGATCACCGACTTCGCGCCGCTCTATTGCGACGACGAGGGGCATCACCCGGTCACCCAGTTCGACAAGAACGACGTGGAGTACGCGGGCCTGGTGAAGTTCGACTTCCTGGGGCTGCGCACCCTCACCATCATCGATTGGGCCCTTGGCATGATAAACCCCCGTCTTGCCAAAGAGGGCAAGCCGCCGGTGGACATCGCCGCCATCCCCATCGACGACAAGAAGTCGTTCGCCCTCTTGCAGCGTTTCGAGACCACGGCGGTGTTCCAGCTCGAATCCCGCGGCATGAAGGACCTCATCAAGCGGCTGCAGCCCGACTGCTTCGAAGACATGATCGCGCTGGTGGCCCTGTTCCGCCCGGGCCCGCTCCAGTCGGGCATGGTGGACAACTTCATCGAGCGCAAACACGGCAAGGAGGCCATCTCCTACCCGGACGAGAAGTGGCAGCACGAAAGCCTCAAACCCATACTCGAGCCCACCTACGGCATCATCCTCTACCAGGAGCAGGTGATGCAGATCGCCCAGACCCTGGCGGGGTATACCCTGGGTGGCGCGGACATGCTGCGCCGGGCCATGGGCAAGAAAAAACCCGAAGAGATGGCCAAGCAGCGGGCGGGCTTCGAGGAGGGGGCGGTCAAGAACGGCGTCGACGGCGAACTGGCGATGAAGATCTTCGATCTGGTGGAGAAGTTTGCGGGCTACGGCTTCAACAAGTCCCACTCCGCTGCCTATGCGCTGGTCTCCTACCAGACCCTTTGGCTCAAGACCCACTTCCCGGCGGAGTTCATGGCGGCGGTGATGACCGCCGACATGGACAACACCGACAAGATAGTGACCCTGGTGGACGAGTGTCAGCGCATGGGGCTGACTGTGATCCCGCCGGACGTCAACACCGGTCGCTACCGCTTCAGCGTCAACGAGGACGGCCACATCGTCTACGGCATCGGCGCGGTGAAGGGAGTAGGGGAAGGGCCCATCGAGGCGATCCTGGACGCGCGGGATCGGGACGGTCCGTTCCGCGACCTGTTCGATTTCTGCAACCGGGTCGACATCAAGAAGCTCAACAAGCGGGTGATGGAGAAGCTCATCCTCTCCGGCGCCATGGACAGGCTCGGCCCCCACCGCGCCGCCCTGATGGCGACCCTGGAGGAGGCGATGCGCGCCGCCGAGCAGCACGCCAAGGCCCAGGCGGTGGGGCAGGTCGACATGTTCGGCGTGCTCACGGAGGAGATCGACGACGTCAAGAAGGCGTTCGCCAACGTGCCGCACTGGCCCGACAAGGTGTGGCTGGAAGGGGAACGGGAGACCCTCGGGCTCTACCTCACCGGTCACCCCATCAACCAGTACAGCAGCGAGCTGCGGCGCTACACCTCGGGCCGACTGTGCGATCTGCATCCCACCTCCCGGGATACGGTGACCACGGCGGCGGGGTTGGTGATCGCGGCGCGCAGCATGGTGACCAAGCGCGGCAACAAGATGGGGATCTTCACCCTGGACGACAGATCCGGCCGTCTGGATGTGACCCTTTTCAGTGAAGCGCTGGAAAAATACGAAGAATTGATGCAAAAAGACCGTATTTTAGTGGTTTCTGGACAGGTCAGCTTTGATGACTTCTCCGGTGGCCTTAAAATGTCGGCCCGCGAGTTGCTGGATATCAACGATGCGAGGGAGCGTTTTGCCAGGGCAATCCGCATCTCCCTCGATGAACAACGCATTGACGAGCGCTTTTTCCCGCGTTTGTGCGAGATTTTGGAGCCCGCCCGTGCCGGAGTCTGTCCGGTTCAGGTAAACTATCGTCGCCCCGGTTCCCGGGTGCGATTGACGCTCGGTACCGAGTGGCGGGTGACGCCCACCGATCAACTGATAGATGACTTGCGAGTCCTGCTTGGACGAGAGCGGGTTGAATTGGTTTTTGATTAGAGGATCTATTGTCCCTATGAGTCTTTTTCTGGATTTTGAACAGCCGATCGCCGAGTTGCAGGCACAGATCGATGAACTGCGCCATGTGAGCGAGCACAACAGTGCCGTGGATCTCAGCGAAGACATTCGCCGGCTGGAGAAGAAAAACGAAGAGCTGACCAAGAAGATCTTCGGCGATCTGGGTGCCTGGCAGGTATCCCAGATGGCGCGTCATCCCCAGCGCCCCTACACCCTCGACTACATCGAGCAGATCTTCACCGATTTCGACGAGCTGGCCGGGGATCGCGCCTATGCCGATGACAAGGCCATCGTCGGCGGCATCGCCCGTCTCGACGGCGAGCCCGTGATGATCATCGGTCACCAGAAGGGGCGCGAGACCAAGGAGAAGATCAAGCGCAACTTCGGTATGCCGCGCCCGGAAGGGTACCGCAAGGCCCTGCGCCTGATGGAGATGGCCGAGCGCTTCAAGATGCCGATCATCACCTTCATCGACACCCCGGGTGCCTACCCCGGCGTGGGTGCCGAGGAGCGTGGCCAGTCCGAAGCCATCGCCCGCAACCTGAAAGTCATGGCCGGCCTGACCGTGCCGGTGGTCTGCACCGTGATCGGTGAAGGCGGCTCCGGCGGCGCTCTCGCCATCGGCGTGGGCGATCGGGTCAACATGCTGCAATACTCCACCTACTCCGTCATCTCCCCGGAAGGGTGCGCCTCCATCTTGTGGAAGAGCGCCGAGAAGGCCTCGGTGGCGGCGGATGCCATGGGCATTACCGCCCAGCGCCTGAAGGAGCTGAAGCTCATCGACAACATCGTCGAGGAGCCCCTCGGCGGTGCCCACCGCGACGTGGAGAAGATGGCCAAGCACCTGAAAGCGCGCATCAAGCAGGATCTGGATGCCCTGCGCCCCCTCGACAGCGAGCAACTGCTGGAGCAGCGCTACCAGCGTCTGCTGGGTTACGGCTACTGCTGATCTGCCGCTTCCAATAAAAAGTCCCCGCATGCGGGGACTTTTTTTATGGGCGACGTTTGTGGGGGACGCCGGGGCGGGCCTCAGGGGGCGGTCAGCGCCCGTTGCATACGGACGGAAGCACGCCCTCCGGCAGGGCTCAGGGCCCGCCACTCCCGCCACAGCAGCCAGCACAGGGGGGGCGTCAGCAGCAGCACGGTGGCGGGCTGTGCCATCAAGACCCCGTCGCGCCCCCACCAGAGGGGCAGCAGGAAGATGAGGGGCAGTAGCAGCACCGTCTTGGCCACGGAGATGACGAGGGCCTGGCGGGTGCGGGCCATGGCCTGCAACAGCACGATGCCGAACATGACGATCCCCTCCAGGGGCAGGGCAGCGAGGTTGAGGGTCAGGCTGCTGATGGCGGCGGCGAGCAGCTCTGCGTCCTGATCACCGGTGTAGAGCATGGCGACCGGCTGCGGCAGCAGCTGGACAATCAGCCAGACCCCCAGGCCATAGACCAGGGTGATCTTGAGCCCCATCGCCATCAGGAACTGGAGGTCGCGATGGCGCCCGGCCCCGGCTGCCTGGCTCACCAGGGGCTGGATGCCAAACGCCAGTCCCTGCAGGATGACGATGAAGACCGCCTCCGTGTATCCCGCCACGGTGAAGCCCGCCAGATCCTTGACCGTGCCGTGCACCATCAGCTGGCTGTTGTGCAGCAGCAACAGCAGCCCCAGATTGAACTGGGCGATGAGGCTCGGCAGCCCGGTGAAGAGCAGGCCGGGCATGGCCGGGAAGCGGGGCACCAGCTGGCACCAGGTCAGCCGCAACCGGGCGTGGCGGGTGAAGAAGTACCCCAGGCCGAGCAGGCTGACCATGGCCTCCGAGAGGAGGGTGGCCTGGGCCGTGCCAGTGAGGCCGAGCCCGAGCCGGCCCACCATGATGTAGTTGAGCAGGATGTTGAGGAGGGCGCCGCCGCTCACCAGTACCATGGCGAGGCGAGGGCGGCCGTCGTTGCGAAGCAGGTAGGGCACCGCCAGGTTGCTGGCGAGCAGCAGGGTGCCACCGCCAATCCAGGTGAGGTAGTCGCTGGCCTGCTGCCAGGTGTCGGTGCCGGGGGCCATTCCCAGGGCCTGCAGGATATCGGTGTGCCAGTGGTGCAGCAGCAGCGGCGCTACCGTGCCCAGGATCAGCAGCAGCCAGAGGGCGCTGACCAGAGCCTGGCGGGCCAGAGCGAGGTTCCTGGCGCCCTGCTGGAAGGAGATGGCGGTGGCGGCCCCCATGGCGATCATGGCGGCGAGGCCGATGAGCACCATGATGACCGGATAGACCAGGTTGATGCCGGCAAGGCCGGCGGCCCCCACGTAGTGGCCGACGAAGATGCCGTCCACCAGGTAGTAGGCGCCGGAGACCAGCATGGCCATGACGGAGGGGAGGGCATAGCCCCAGAAACGGCGGGCCATGGCCCGTTGACGCAGACGGAAGTAGGCGGACATATCTGTACTCGGGAAAAGGGCCGGAATCGAGCAGACAGTCTAGTTTCTTATGGTTTAATTGATAATCAGGCCTTCATTTGATGCATTACTGAATGCGGCTCATCAATCAACGGATCCTGTGATACTCCTTCAGCATGTCGATCAGGGCTCGCAGCCCTTGCCCCAGCTGGTGCCGGCCCGGATAGAAGAGGTTGAACCCGGCAAAGCTGGGGCTCCAGTCATCCAGCACGCTCACCAGCCGCCCCGATGCCAGGGCGTCGAACACCTCCCCTTCATGGCAGTAGGCGAGCCCGAGCCCAGCCTCGGCCGCCCCCAGGTAGAGCGCGGGCGTGCTGGTGGTGAGCGGGCCCGTCACTTCGATCTCAAGCAGTTCCCCCTCGGCGGCAAAGGCCCAGCGATAGTGGTGATGGGGCGTGAGCCGATAACCGATGCAGTCGTGCTGGCGCAGATCCGAGGGGTGGCGAGGGGTGCCACGCCGTGCCAGATAGTCGGGGGAGCCCACCACCAGATAGCGCTGCTGCGGGCCCAGGGGAACCGAGATCATCTCCTGGGGCAGCAGGTCGCCATAGAAGAGGGCGGCGTCGTAGCCATCCTCGATGAGGCGGGGCATCAGCTCCAGCTCCTCCACCTCCACCTGCATGCGCGGGTAGCGCACCAGATAGTCGATGAGTACCGGGGCCAGCACCTCCTGGATGGCGGCTCGGGGGGCACAGAGCCTGAGCCTGCCCACGGGTTCGCCCGCGTGGCGCGTCAGCTCCGCCAGCGCCGCCTCCAGCTGCCCCAGGGTTGGCAGCACCTGGGCCAGCAGCCGTTCGCCCGCCTCGGTCGGCACCACGGCCCGGGTGCTGCGATTGAGCAGCCTGACGGCCAGGCGACTCTCCAGCCCTTTGAGGGCATGACTCAGGGCCGAGGCGGAGACCCCGAGCTCGAGGGCGGCCTTGCTGAAACTGCGGTGACGGGCGACGGCGGCAAACACGGCCAGCTCGGCGAGATCGGTGCGGGAGAGGGTCATGGTCGGTACGCAGAAAAGGGGCGGACACAAAGGGTACGCCATGGGGCGACGGGAGACAATCGGGGGGCAATGAGGGGGTTGTGACAAAATTGTTTCGCGTTTCAAGGGTGAGGTGGATCACACTAAAAAGTTTATATGTTAAAAAAAAATCGCAATATGGCGATTCAAGTGTGATCTGAAGCGACGGAAAGGCGATTCCAATCAAACTTTGGTTGATTAATTCAAAAAAACGCTGTGATTAATAGGGCCTTTTAACTAGAGTCATCTCATCGGATGAGGTGAGCGTTATCCCGTTGTTAACGAGCGAGCACGATCCCCTCTGTATTACGACTCCCCGCCCGTGTTTGTTGCAATCAGGTTGCCACAGGGAGTGGCGGCCGGATGGCCGGGGCGGAGGAACAAACAGGACGAATAGCTGGAGTTCCAGGGAAAGGAACCGGGCCCAGGCCCACTGACAAGTTAAGATCCCACTTTCCTTGATGACAGGAACACCCCTATGTCTGACATGAACATTGCAGTTGAAGGCAGCTTGAGCAAAGCCTCCTCCCGTGGCATCAACAAGGCCGACGTGGTCTGGATGCTGGGTCTGTACGGTACCGCCATCGGCGCCGGTGTCCTCTTCCTGCCGATCAATGCCGGTGTCGGTGGCCTGTGGCCGCTGGTCGCCATGCTGATCCTGGCCCTGCCGCTGACCTTCTTCGCCCACCGTGGCCTGACCCGCTTCGTGCTGTCCGGCTCCACCCGTGACGGCGACATCACCGAGGTGGTGGAAGAGCACTTCGGCAAGACCGCAGGCAAGTTCATCACCCTGCTCTACTTCTTCGCCATCTATCCCATCCTGCTGATGTACTCCGTGGCCATTACCAACACCGTCGAGAGCCTGATGGTGCACCAGCTGGGCATGACGGCACCTCCCCGTGCCATCCTCTCCCTGGTGCTGATCCTGGGTCTGATGGCGATCGTTCGTCTGGGCGGCCAGGTCATCGTCAAGGCGATGAGCGTGCTGGTCTTCCCGTTCGTGGTCACCCTGATGGGCCTGGCGCTCTACCTGATCCCGCACTGGAACGGTGCCATCATCACCGAAGCCCCTGCGCTGGGTGAGGCCTTCAACGGCGACTTCATCAAGACCCTGTGGCTGGCCATCCCGGTGATGGTGTTCTCCTTCAACCACTCCCCGATCATCTCCTCCTTCGCGGTGGACAACAAAGGCCGCTACGGCGCCAACGCCGAGAAGAAGTGCAGCAACATCCTGCTGGGCGCCCACGTCATGATGGTGATGACGGTAATGTTCTTCGTGTTCAGCTGCGTGCTGAGCCTCTCCCCGGCTGACCTGGCGGCGGCCAAGGAGCAGAACATCTCCATCCTCTCCTACCTGGCCAACCACTTCGACAACCCGGTGATCGCCACCGTGGCACCGCTCATCGCCATGGTTGCCATCAGCAAGTCCTTCCTGGGTCACTACCTGGGTGCGCAAGAGGGCATGAACGGCCTGATGGCCAAGTCCCTGCGCGAGAAGGGCAAGAACGTCGACGTCAAGCAGCTGAACAAGGTGACCGCGGTCTTCATGATCCTGACCACCTGGGCCGTGGCCACCATCAACCCGAGCATCCTCGGCATGATCGAAGATCTGGGCGGCCCCATCATCGCCATGCTGCTCTTCCTGATGCCGATGTACGCCATCGCCAAGGTACCGGCCATGCGCAAATATGCCGGCAACCTCAGCAACGGCTTCGTCACCCTCATCGGCCTCATCGCCATGTCCGGCATCATCTACAAGCTGATTGCCTGATGACAGCGTTCATCCCTGTGAGAAAGCCGCCCCCCGGGGCGGTTTTTTATGGGCACAAATGCTTAACAAAGCGGTGGTGGCGGCCTAACATGGCGGGATGTTTTTCTAGACGGGACAACAGGATATGTCTGGGTTGAAAAAGGATCTCGGGCTCTGGCAGGGGATGGGGCTGCTCGCCACCTCCCTGCTCGGTACCGGGATCTTCGTGGTACCGGCCACCGCCGCCTCGCTGGCGGGAGGGGCGTCGCTGTGGGCCTGGTTGCTGCTGATTGCTCTGGTGCTGCCCATCGCCTTTACCTTCGCCCGCCTTGGGCGGCGTTATCCCCACGCGGGTGGCGCCCCCCATCTGATTGGCCTCGCCTTTGGCAACGGCGCCGAGCGCTTCTCCGCTTTCCTGTTTCTGGCGGTGCTGCCGGTGGGCCTGCCTGCCGCCCTCACCATCGCCGCCGGTTTCTGGCACGCCCTGTTCGACATGGGGGAGTGGACCCTCTGGGGTATCCAGCTGCTCACCCTGCTCGGGGTCTTTCTGCTGGGGCTGCGGGGAGCGCGCTCCTCCGGCAACCTGCAACTGCTGATCGCCCTGGCCATTCTGGGGCTCACCCTGCTTATCTGGGTCAAGGGGGATCTCAGCTGGCGCGATGCCGCCCAGCCTCTGCCAACGGCGAGCGAGTGGCCCGCCATGGGCTCGGCGCTGGCGGTGATGTTCTGGTGCTTCGTGGGGCTCGAGGCCTTCGCCCACATGGGGGAGGAGTTCAAGCGGCCGGAGCGGGACTACCCCCTTGCCCTGCTGGGGGGCGTGCTGCTGGCGGGGCTCATCTACTGGGTGCACTCCCTGGTGGTGCTCAAATATGACCTCTACGGGGACGAGGCGACCAATGCCACCGCCATTCCGGCCCTGCTCTCCCTGCTGTTCGGCCCCACCGCCAAGTGGCTGGTGGCGGTGCTGGGCTATCTCTCCTGCTTCGCCAGCATCAACATCTACCTGCAAGGTTTTGCGCGCCTTATCTGGAGCATGGCGCGGGAGGGCAAACTGCCGGTCTCCCTCTCTCGCCTCTCGGCCCGGGGCGCTCCCCTGCATGCCCTTGCCTGGGTGCTCGCCATCTGTTTCGTCTCCATCACCCTGATCCTCTGGCTGCGTCTGCCCCTCGATGCGCTGATCCGCTACGCCAACGGCAACTTCGTGCTGGTCTATCTGCTCTGCATGGCGGCGGGCTGGCGCTTGCTGTCGGGGACCGGCAAGGGGTTGGCGGGCCTCAGCGTGCTGCTCTGCACCCTGGTGCTGCTGGCCCTCGCCACCCAGGTGCTCTATGCCGTCGTGCTGAGTCTGGGGTATGGCGGCTTCTCCCTGTGGCGGCGCAGACGCCGCCGCTCGGCGTCCGATGACGGTGTCTGCGCCATCAAGTAACTCCCGAAAAAAAGCCCCGCAGTGCGGGGCTTTTTGTTGCTGGTCACAGGCTGGCGGGCAGGTCGCTGCGCAAGATGGCGTAGTGGCGCAGGGAGATGAAGCCATCCCCCTTGCGCTCGCACTCCCGCGCCGTGCCCTCGTAGTGAAAACCGGCCCTCTCCAGCAGGCGGGCTGAGGGGAGGTTGGGCTCCTCCACCACTGCCAGCAGCCGGTGCAGGTCGGTGGTGCGGTAAGTGAGCGGGAGCCAGAGTTGCAGCGCCGCGCTCATCACCCCTTTGCCCCAGTGTTCGGGATAGAGCCAGTAGCCCAGCTCGGCACACCGGTGAGTCGGGTCGGCATTGTTGTAGCCGATGGCCCCCAGCGGCTCGCCCGAGAGTCGGTCGCGAATGAGATGCCAGGCGCCACGGCCGGTGCGGGTCAGCTCGGCATACCAATCCATCTGTGCCCGGCATGCCGCCAGGCTGTCGTAGCTGACGCCGTAGTAGGCGACGACCCGGGGATCGGAGAGGCCGCGATAGATGTGAGGCAGGTCGGTATCGCTGACGGGATCCAGCCTGATGTGGGGTGGTGCTGATGTCATGATGACTCCTTGCGGCCATCCGTGGCTGGCCGCGTGTGTTGCGTCATAAGAGATGGATGATCCGGGCTGGCGTCAGGCAAATCCGAGCCGCTCGGCAAGGCGCGCCAGCTCGTCACGCCACTGCTGCTGCAGGCGCGGGGTCTGGTGCCTGGGCTTGCGGGCCAGATCGGCGGCGAGCAGGGCATCGAGCTCATACCAGCGCGCCAGCAGCGCCTCTTCGTCATCCCCCGTGGCGGCCGAGGCCTGCGGGTCACCTGATCGAGCCGGGCTGCCCGCCTGCGGCAAGGGGGCATCGCCCAGCAGCTCGGCATAGGCCCGTTCGGCACTGTGGGCCTCCTGGATGCGCCCGTCCTGTATCAGCCAGAAGCGGTTGCAACTGCGCTCGATCAGCTCCCGGTCGTGGGAGACCAGCAGCACGCCCCCCGGGAAGGCGGCAATCGCCTCGGCCAGCTCCTCCTTGCCCGCCAGATCCAGGTGGTTGGTGGGTTCGTCGAGCCAGAGCATATGGTGGCTGCCGAGGGACAGGGCGAGAAACAGCAGCCGTGCCCGCTCGCCCCCGCTCAGGGTGTGCACCTGCTGGCCGTGGCGGGCATAGGGGAAGCCCGCCCGGATCAGCGCCTGTCGCCGCGTCACCTCAGGCAGAGGGGCCAGGGGGTAGAGGGCGTCGCTCAGGGTGGCGTCGTCAGCCAGCTGCTGCAGGGACTGATCGTAGTAGGCGATGCTCGCGCCGGGGTGGCAGTACCAGCCCGCCTGCGGACTCTGCATGGTCAGTTCGCGCCAGCACTGGCGCAGCAGGGAGGACTTGCCGGTGCCGTTGGCACCGAGCAGGGCGACCCTATCCCCCGCTCGCAGCCAGAGCCCCTCGGCACGCAGCAGCGGCGGCAGTGCCGGTGCCGGCGATACGTCGAGGGCCTCCAGTCGTAGCAGGGTGTCGGCGGGCAGGCTCACTCCGCGCAGCTCGAGCCGCCAGGGGGCCAGCGCCGCCACCTGGCTCTGCTCCTCCTGCAGGCGGGCGATGCGTTTTTCCATGGACTTGGCCTGGCGCACCAGCTTCTCGTTGTCATATTCGCGCCCCCAGATGGCGAGGCGCTTGCTGCTGGCGCTCAGGCGGTCTATCTCCTTTTGCTCGTCCGCCCGGCGCAGGCGGGCCTGCTCATCCTCGGCGGCCAGCGCCGCCCGCGCCTGGCTGCAGGGCAGGGCGAAGCGGTGCAACTGGCCGTCTCGCAGGATCAGGGTCTGATCCGTGACGCTGTCCAGCAGGCGACCGTCGTGGGAAACCAGCACGAAGGCGCCGCGCCAGCCCAGCAGAAACTGCTCGAGCCAGAGCAGGGCGGGCAAGTCCAGGTGGTTGCTGGGCTCATCGAGCAGTAGCAGGTTGGGTTGGCGCAGCAGGGCGCGGCCTATCTGCAGCCGGCTGTGCTGGCCACCGCTCAGTGCACTGACCGGCAACGTGGCCTGTGCCTCCAGCTGCAGTTCGGCCAGCAGCTTGTCCACCTGCCATTCGGCGGCGGGGTCGTTGCCCAGGGCATCCAGCAGCACGGCGCGGGTGCTGAGGGTGGAAAGCCCGGCGGGCAGTTGCTGGGCCACGAACTCGCAGCGGCAGGCGGCGGCCTGCACGACCCGGCCGGCCTGGGGCGTGCGCTCGCCCGCCAGCAGCGCGAGCAATGTGCTCTTGCCGCAGCCGTTGGCGCCAATCAGGCCGAGTCGGTCGCCTGCGCGAATGCCGAGTTCGAGGTGATCAAATAAGGGAAGGTGCCCCGCACTCATCTGCAGGGAATGGGTACTCATCAGGGTTGTCATGCTCTTGCTCTCTTAAATCGCGGGATGGGAAATCCCTGTCATCAGGAGCGCTGGCGACAACGGCAGAGTCGAGAAAGGTCTCGGTATGGAAGGGAGTCGGCTTTGCTCGAACCCGCTATCGCAGCGCGATGGTATGCAGGCAAGAGCACTTGAATGTGCCGAACAGGCGAGCCGAGAACATCGGACACGCTTGGATAACCATTTTTTACCTCCTTGTGTTTCGTTATGGCAGGGTGCGGCGATTATAGGCACAGAAAAAAACAGTCGTCCATCCGCCCTGTGGGGGGCCGTGGGCACCGCATCGGGAGGCGCGGGGTAAAAAACGCCCCGTGATACGGGGCGTGGGGGTTGTCAGTCGCGGGGGGTCTTGAGGGCCTCAATCACATCGTCACTGGGGGCCAGTCCCTCAACGTGGTTGAAGCTCTCCAGCCCCTCCTGGGGATTGATGGTGAGGGCGTCGGCGCTCAGGTAGCTGCCGCTGCCGACGCTCTCCACCACGACGATGACTTCAGGCTGCTTGTCGCCGTTGAGATCCAGCAGCTTGATCTCCTTGATACTGCCATCGCGCGACAGCACCTTGCCGTCGATGAACTGATCCAGCGGAAACTGCGGGTTGGCACCGGAGTAGAGGCGCACGTCGTAGCTGCCGGTGGAGGCGGGCTCGCCGCGCCCTTCGCTGACGGTCACCACCTGGCCGGAGGGGAGTGTCAGCTGTTTGAAGAAGCCGTCCGCCGCCTGGCTGGCGAGGGGCAGGGTGAGCAGGCCGAGAGTAAGGAATAAGGCTTTCATGAAGAGGACCCTTGTTGCTGCTTGTGTGTCTGTGACGGGCAGGGGGCCGCTGGTCGGCCGCCCCCTGCCCGGGTTGTCATCACCATATCTTGACCCGTTTGGCCGGGTCCAGATAGAGCTTGTCGCCGGGCTGGATCTTGAACGCCTCGTAGAAGGCGGGGATGTTCGGTACCACGCCGTTGACCCGGTATTCCGGCGGCGAGTGGGGATCCGAGGCGAGCAGCATCTGCATCAGCTCGGGGCGATACATGCCCTTCCACACCTGGGCCCAGCCGAGGAAGAAGCGCTGCTCGCCGGTAAAACCGTCCAGCACCGGGGCCTCCTTGCCATCCAGGGAGAGCAGGTAGGCCTTGTGGGCGATGGTGAGGCCGCCGAGATCGCCGATGTTCTCCCCCAGGGTAAACTGGCCGTTGACGTACTGGCCCTTGATGGGCTCGAAGCGGTTGTACTGGGCCACCAGCCGGCTGGTGCGAAAGCGAAACTCCTTGAGATCCGCCGGCGTCCACCAGTCGCGCATCACGCCGTCACCGTCGGATTTGGCCCCCTGATCATCAAAACCGTGGCCCATCTCGTGGCCGATCACCCCGCCGATGGCGCCGTAGTTGACCGCATCGTCCGCCGTCATGTCGAAGAAGGGGGGCTGCAAAATGGCGGCCGGGAAGACGATCTCGTTGTTGCTCGGGTTGTAGTAGGCGTTCACCGTCTGGGGCGACATGTGCCACTCGTCCCGATCGACCGGCTTGCCGAGGCGCGCCAGGTTGTCGGCGTATTCGAAGGCGCGGGCCCGCTGCAGGTTGCCCACCAGATCGTCGGGGCGAATGGTGATGGCGCTGTAGTCCTTCCACTTGTCCGGGTAGCCTATCTTGGGTCTGAACTTGGCGAGCTTCTCGAGGGCCTGGGTCTTGGTGGCCGGGGACATCCAGTCCAGCTCCTGGATGCTCTGGCCGTAGGCGGTGCGCAGGTTCTCCACCAGCTGCTCCATACGGGCCTTGGCCGCTGGCGGGAAGTAGCGCTCGACATAGAGCTTGCCCACCGCCTCCCCCAGGTTGTTGTCCAGTACCCCGAGGGCCCGCTCCCAGGGGGCGCGCTGCTTGGGCGTGCCGCTCAGGGCGGTGCCGAAGAAGGCAAAATTCTGGGCATCGGTCTGGCTGTCGAGGTAGGGGGCGTAATCGGTGATGAGCTGCCACTTGAGGTAGGCCTGCCAGTCAGCGACCGGGGTCTGCTGCATCACCTCGTTCAGGGCCGAGAGATAGGTGGGCTGGCCGATGACCAGGCTCTGCTGCTCCGCAAGGCCGGCCTGGGCCAGGTAGGCGTCCCAGTCGATGGCGGGGGCGAGGCGCCCCAGCTCGCTCACCGGTCCCTTGTTGTAGTTCTTCTCTCTGTCCCGCAGGGCCACGTTGTCCCACTGGATCTGGGCGAGCCTGGTCTCGAGGGCCAGGATGCGTTTCGCCTTGGCCTGGGCATCCGTCTCACCGAAGCGGGTCAGCATGGCGGCGATGTGTTGCTCGTACTTGTGCAGCAGCGCCTGGCTGTTGGGGTCGCGCTTGAGGTAGTAGTCCCGATCCGGCAGGCCGAGGCCGGCCTGGTAGAGGTAGACGGCATAGCTGTCAGGGGCCTTGGCGTCGGCGTCTATCCAGAAACCGAAGGGGGAGCCGCCACCGGTGCGGGCGCTCTGGGCGAAGGCGCGGGCGAGATCCTGCGGCGTGCTGATCTGCTCTATCTCGCTCAGCATCGGCAGCAGGGGCGTGGTGCCCTTGGCGTTGCGGGCGGCCTGATCCAGATAGCTCTGGTAGAGGTCGTGGATCTGCTGGGCAGGGGTGCCGGCGGCGGCCTTGCCATCCAGCCCCTCCACCAGCACCCGCACGTCCGCCAGGGATTTGTCCCGTAGCAGGTAGAAGGCGCCGTCGGCGGGCCTGTCATCGGGGATCTTGGCAGTGGCGAGCCAGTGGCCGTTCACGTAGCGGAAGAAGTCGTCACCAGGCTTGACGCTGGTGTCCATGTTGGCCAGCGCAAGGCCGGAGTGTTTGTCCGGTTGGTTCGGTGCCTGACTGCAACCGGCCAGCAGGGCCAGCCCGACGAGGGTGGCCAGGATGTGTTTCTTGTTGTTCATTATGGTTTTATTCCAATTCGGGTTATATGGCTTCCTTGCCCACGCAGGGAGCGATTCACTCTAGCAGCCGGGTTAGCGCTTGATAAGCCCGACTCTGCTAAGATCGGCCTGGTCGTATTGGGGAAGCCTATGATTTCTCGTATTTATTCTCGTTTTTGTCAGACCCTGCCCGCGCCGGAAGGTTCCCGCGGTCTGCTGGTGGCTTTCAGCGGCGGGCTCGACTCCACCGTCTTGCTGGTGCTGGCGGCCCGTTTTGCCCGCGCCCACGGCCTCGCCCTGAACGCCCTGCACGTTCATCACGGCCTGAGCCCACATGCCGACGACTGGGTGGCTCACTGCGAAGGGGTGTGCCGGCAACTGGCGGTGCCCCTCATCGTGGAGCGGGTGCAGCTCTGTCGAGGCAACGGGGAGAGCATGGAGGCCCAGGCGCGGGCGGCGCGTTATGAGCGACTCGCCGCCCACCTGGGGGAAGGGGAGTGGCTGCTCACCGCTCACCATCAGGACGATCAGCTGGAGACCCTGCTGCTGGCGCTCAAGCGGGGTGCCGGTCTGCGCGGGCTGGCGGGCATGGTGGCGAGCCAGCCTTTTGCCGCAGGCCATCTGTTGCGCCCCTTGCTCGACATGAGCCGGGCCGAGCTGGCGGAAGCCGCGCAGTCACTTCCTTATGGCTGGGTTGAGGATGAGAGCAACGAGGACCCGAGCTATGACCGCAACTTCCTGCGCCAGCAGATCATCCCCCTGCTCAAGGACCGCTGGCCCGCCATGGCCCGGACGACGGCGCGCACCATGGCCCTGTGCGCCGAGCAGGAGGCGCTCATCAGCGAGCTGGCCGAGGCGGACTGGCAGGCGGTGGGTGAGGGAGAAGGGCTGCGCATTGACGGACTCCTCTCCCTCTCCCCCGTGC
This sequence comes from Aeromonas sp. s1(2024), assembly GCF_040908005.1. Taxonomy (NCBI): domain Bacteria; kingdom Pseudomonadati; phylum Pseudomonadota; class Gammaproteobacteria; order Aeromonadales; family Aeromonadaceae; genus Aeromonas; species Aeromonas sp. s1(2024). The sequence continues at coordinate 79,438 of NZ_JBFOCW010000059.1, forward strand.
GGCGCAACAACCTGCTGCGCCACTGGATCCGCCGTCAGGGGGGAGAGATGCCCTCCCGCGAGCTGCTGGGCCTGCTGTGGCAGGAGGTGGCGCTGGCGCGCGATGACGCCAACCCCAGGCTGAGCCTGCAAGGGTTGGCGTGTCGCCGCTATCAGGGGCGCCTCTACCTGGTGGCGCCGGATCTCGCCCCCCGCGAGGAGGTGCTGCCCATCCGGATGGAAGAGACGCTCACCCTGCCGGACGGGCTCGGGCAGTTCAGGCTCTGGAGAACGGATGGCGAAGGGTTGCGGACACCGAGGGGGGACGAGCCGCTCTCGGTGCGTTTTCAGGTCGCCCCTGGCGTCATGCTGAAACCGGTGGGGCGGGTGGGCAGCCGGCGGCTCAAGAAGCTGCTGCAAGAGTACGGGGTGCCCTCCTGGCAGCGGGGGCGCATTCCCATCCTCTACTACGGTGAACAGGTGGCACTGGTGGCCGGGCTCTTTGTCTGCGACGGATTTCTGGCGCCAGAAGAGGGGGTGGCGTGGGAGTGGCGGCCCCCCGTCACCCCGGATGCAGATTGACATCGCAGAGTGACAGGGGGCCGGGAGGGGAAGGGTGATGCCCTATTCGGGCAGGCCGGAGCCCCCGGCTTTCTTGCGGGCGTAAAGATGAGTATCGGCCGTCTCGTAGAGGCGCTGCACATCCATGCCCGACTGCCAGCTGGCGGCTCCCAGGCTGCACCCCACCGAGAAGGCGCTGAGCTCCTTGTGGCTGTGGAGCACATGTTGCAACCGCAGCCAGACCGGGCGCCAGGCCTCGGGGTCCGCGGGTTGCAGCAGCAGGGCAAACTCGTCCCCGCCGAGGCGAAACGCCTGATCCGTCCCGCGAATGCACCCCTGCAGCAACTGGGCGAAGCGGCTTAGCACCAGGTCGCCCACCGGGTGGCCCCAGGTGTCATTGACCTGCTTGAATCTGTCGAGATCCAGCAGCACCAGCACCAGGCCGTGGGGTTCCCGGCTGTGTTGCTCCACCGCCCGGCCGATGGCCTCGTCGAAGTAGGCGCGATTGCCAAGCCCGGTCAGGTGGTCGAGCCGCACCTGCTGTTCCAGCCGATCCAGCCGCAGATAGAGGGGCAGGGGGAGACTGAACAGCTGATGATATTGCTCAAGCAACCGCCTCTGGCCGTCGCTCAGAGGGTGCTCCAGCTCGTAGTGCAACTGGCCGAGCAACTGCTCGTGTCGTCCCCGCAGCTCGAAGCGATAGGCATGCAGGGTCAGCCTGGCCTGGGGCGGGTGCGAGATGAGGGGATGGGGCTGGCCACAGTCGAACTGGAGCGAGTGGATCCGGACAATGTTTGCCACCCGCTCGGCAAAGATTGCCAGCAGGGCGTCAAGATCCCGTTGCCCCAGCAACTGCTCTATCTGCTGATAGCGGTCCTGCCCGGTCAAGGGCGCAAGCCGCTCCATCTGCTGTACCCACTGCTCTATGCCATGTCCGAAGCCGTTCAATGACGATGTGTTTTCCACGTTACAGCCCTTACACCTCTCCATTCATTGCGCAGGCTCCTGCAAGCCCTGTGCCTAAAATATGTCCGATGAAAAACAAGGGGGCTGGCTAGGCTTAACGGGATGAAACGGGAGGGGAAATTCCTGCCGCTGAGCGAGTGCCGTGCCATATGGGGAGCGGGTGCTGTGCTTGCAGGGAAGAGGGTGCCGGGCAGATGAAGGAGAGGGATGGGTGTACGCCGATGTGTTGATCCTGCTGATCTTCGCCGTTGTGCTGGTGGCCATTTTCCGGCGCCTCGGCCAGCCGGTGATCCTTGCCTATCTGTTTGCCGGCATGCTGCTCGGCCCCCACGGCGTGGCCATCGTCACGGGTCAGGCCATGATGCAGACCATAGGAGAGCTTGGCATCGTGTTCCTGATGTTCTCCCTCGGGCTCGAGTTCTCCCTGCCGCGTCTGCTCGCCATGCGCAAGCTGGTGTTGGGGGTCGGCAGCCTGCAGGTGCTGTTCACCTCACTGCTGTTTTTCGGGCTCGGCTGGTGGTGGGGGCTGAGCCTGGCCCAGGCGCTGGTGGTATCAGGCACCCTGGCGCTCTCCTCCACCGCCGTGGTGATCAAGCAGCTCGGCGAGCTCAAGCAGCTCCATACCCGGCGAGCCCAGCTCGGGGTGAGCGTGCTGCTGTTCCAGGATCTCGCCGTGGTGCCCCTGCTGGTGATGATCCCCATCCTGGCCCAGCCTGAGGTGCAGGGCAGCGCCCTGCTGGCGGAGGTCGCCTGGGCCTCCCTCAAGGGGTTGTTTGCGCTCTCCGTGCTGCTGGCAGTGGGGAAGTGGCTGCTGCCCATGCTGTTTTTCGAGGTGGCGCGCGCACGTTCAGACGAACTCTTCGTACTGAGTGCCCTGCTGGTGGCATTGCTGGCGGCCTACCTGACCCAGTGGATGGGGCTCTCCATGGCGCTCGGTGCCTTCCTGGCGGGCATGATGCTGGGGGAGTCCCACTATCGTCATCAGCTCGAAGTGGACATCAAGCCGTTTCGCGACGTGTTGATGGGGCTCTTCTTCATTACCATCGGCATGACCATGGACTGGGCGCTGGTGGCGGACGCCTGGTGGTAGGTGCTGGCCTGTGTGACGGGGCTCATCCTGTGCAAGTCGCTGCTGATATTGCTGGCGGGCCACCTGATGGGGGAGCGCAAGCGCGACGCCATGGCCGCTGGCATCATGTTGAGCCAGGTCGGGGAGTTCGGTTTTGTGCTGCTGGCGCTGGCGAGTCATCACGGCTTGCTGGATCACCAGCTGGTCTCTCTGCTCATCGGCATCGGTGTCATCTCCATCGCCCTCACCCCCTGGCTGGTGTTGCGGGCGCTGGGACTTGCCCACTCCCTCACCGACAGTGCCCTGCTCTCTCGCGCCGAGGTGGCCCAGTCGGGCCTGAGCAAACACCAGCACGTCATCATCGCCGGGTTCGGACGCACCTGCCAAACCTGTGCCCGCTTTCTCAAGCTCGAAGAGATCCCCTTCCTGGCCCTGGATCTCGATCCCGAGCGGGTGAGTGAGGCGAAGCTCGCGGGGGAACAGGTGGCGTTCGGCGATGCCAGTCGGCGCGACATCCTGCTGGCGGCCGGTCTGCTGCGGGCGCGGCTGGTGATCATCACCTTCGACGATCGCAAGCGGGTCGATGCCATGCTGACGCTGATCCGGGAGCTGGCGGGGGAGATCAAGGTGCTGGTACGCACCCGGGATGACAGCTTCCTTGAACACTACAAGCAGGCCGGCGCCTTCGAGGTGATCCCCGAATCCCAGGAGGGAGCCCTGATGCTGGTCTCCCACCTGCTGCTCAACTGCGACATTCCCATCGGCCGGGTGATCCGGCGCATGGAGCACGAGCGCAGCAGCCAGTATCGCTTTTTGCACGGTTTCTACTGGGGCGGCAAGAGTGCGGGCAATCTGGAGACGGATCAACTGCTCGAGCGGCTGCATCCCGTGCTGCTGCACGACCAGGCCTGGGCGGTGGGACACAGGGTACGGGATCTCGCCCTGGGAGAGGTGCGCATCAAGGCGATTCATCGCGGGGAGCGCAGCCTGGATCCCTGGCGCGAGCTGGTGCTGGCGGCGGGAGATACCCTGGTGCTCTTCGGCACGGCCGTGGCCATGGAACAGGCCGAGCAGCGCCTGCTGGAGGGACGCTAGGATCTCCTTCCCATGAGATAAGGCCCCTCAGGCCTCTTCGCGAAATTGCTCCTGCCTCCCGCTGCCCGGCAGGTCGAGGAAGGCCTCGATGCGCTGGCGGTGATCCAGCGCGTCCTGGTATCCCAGCTTGATGAGCCGCTGGCAATAGCCGGGGTCAAACATCAGGAAGCTGGCCAGGCTGCTGCTCTCTTCGCCGTTGACCCCAAGCACTCGCAGCAGACGGCGCAGTTGGGTCGGCAACCGTGGGAGGTATTCGAGGGCGATGAGGTCGAGATCCTGGCTGGGGCGGATCACGCAGGTCTCCACCTGGCGCAGTTTCAGTCGACTGCGCTCCCGTGCCGGAATGAGGGAAAGGGTCTGGTTGATGCGCCCGAGCCGCTCCAGATCCGAATTAAGGGTGTCGGAGAAGACGGTGTTGAGCAGATGGCTCGCGATGTTGGAGCTGGTCAGGTGCCCCTGGCGGGGAGTCGGGTTCTCCCTGTGAGGGGAGTCCAGGGTCACCAGCAGGATCCGCTCCGCCCCCAGGTGGATGGCGGGGCTGAGCGGGCTCAGCTGGTGGATGGAGCCATCCCCGTAGACGCGATCGCCGATGGGGGTGGCGGGAAAGACAAAGGGCAGCGCCGACGAAGCCAGCAGATGATCCGAGGTGAGCAGGGTACGCAGGCCACGTCGTCTGGCGCGCTCCCAGGGCTGATGTTCGGCCCGCCCCTGGAAGAAGGTAGTGGAGAGGCCGTCATCGTAGTCGGAGGCCGTGATGGAGATGGCCTCCAGGCTGCCGTAGAGGATGTTGTCATCGATGCGGTGATAGTCGATGAGCTGATCCAGCAGACGGCGCAGGGGGGCGTTGTCAAACAGGTGAAAGGCGCGGTTGCTCTGGGGGGTGATGAGGCCGGCCGAGCCCTGATAGAGGGTGCGCCACAGCAGTTGGCAAGGGTGGAAGTCGAAGATGTGGTGGGTCTCGAAACGTCGCCAGACCCACTCCAGCTTGCGCACCCCCAGATGGAAACAGGAGGCGTAGCACGCCAGCGCCGTGATGTTGAGAGCCCCCGCCGAGGTGCCGCACAAAATGGGGAAGGGGATGCCGATGTTGCGGGGGTAGAGTTCGGCCACCGCCTTGAGTACGCCGACCTGATAGGCGGCGCGGGCACCACCACCGGTCAGCAGAAGAGCAGTATTGGGTCTGGCCATGAGGGTGCGCCTTATCGTGATCGCCAGGGCGGGTTGCCACCGCGCAATTCAACTATAAGACGTTGTATACCGGATAAAAATGGGCCGCACGCTCAATTTTTGCGGCCCGTTTCCTTTTCAGTTTGCCAAGGGCGTCTGGCTCAGTTGATCGAAGGCGGCGAAGGCTGGAGGGCTTGCCAGAATACGGCCATGGCCGAGCCCCCGGGTGCTCACCAGCCGGGTGCGGCCATCCTGGGCCGCGCGCAGGGAGTCCCGGTGGGGGGCGAAGCGGTCTTCCTCATCGTGAACGATGAGGGCGGCGCCGCTGCGCCGGGCTAGCCGGCCAAGGGGGTCAACCGTGCTGAGCGGGTGCTGGTATTCGTGTTCTATCTCCTTGACCACCGCATCGAACAGCCGGATGGAGTAGCCGGAGCGCGCCACCATGCCGTAGAGCTGGGGCACGTAGTCGAGCACCGGGGAGATGAGCAGCAGCGGCAACGCATCCATGGCAGGGTGACGGCTGCTGAGGGTGACGGCGCCCCCCATGCTGTGGGTGACGACGCCCTGGACGGGGCCGACCCGCTCGAGGATCTCGTCGAAAGCGCGCACGAAGCGGGGCAGGTGGCCCCTGTTCCCTTCACTCCGGCCGTGGGCGGGGTGATCGTAGGCGAGGGCCGTATAGCCCTGGGCGGCGATATGGCTCATCAGCGGATAGAACTGGCTGGCACTGCCTGACCAGCCGTGCATCAGCAGCCAGACCGGCCCCTGCCCGAGCCGGTAGCTCATCAGGGTCCCTTCACTGGTGTGGATGGCCTGCTCGACCAGGCCGGCCGGGGCTGCGACGTCCCGGGTCGCCCGCTGCGGGGTGAGCAGCAGCTTGCTGGCGGTGCGCTTGGCGTGGGTGGGCGCGAGCACGTGATGCAGGCGGGTGCCGAGGCCCAGCAGCAACTTGCTCGGGCTGAAGCGGCGTGTGTTGAAATAGATCTTGCTGCTCATGGTCATCCTGTGTCTTTTGTGTGCGAACGGTCGTGCTTTTTTGCGGGTTTTTAAAAAGAAGAGCCCGTCGGGTCAGCGCCAGCTGGCCAGCAATTGTTCCACCTCGGGCCAGAAGTGGCGGGCCGGATCCTCGCTGAGCCCCAGGGCATGGAACACCTGATCCCCGAGATAGAGGCCATAGAGACGATAGACGGCGCGCCAGGGATCGAGATCGCTGCGCCACTCCCCTCTGGTCTGCCCCTGCACTACCTGGCGTGCCAGGTAGTCGAGCCAGAAACGGACCAGCTCGCGTGCCGCCTGCTGGACCTCACCCTCCTGGGCGGAGGTCCAGGCATCGAGGAACATGCAGCGGCCGGCAAAACTCTGGTTCCAGGCCAGCCAGGCCTGCAACAGGGCGAGCAGTTTCTCCTGCTGGGTGGCGTGCCCCTGTTGGCGCACCGGCTGGATCACCCGCTCACGAAATACCTCGGCGGAATAGGTGAGCACGGCGATTTGGAGGTTGTCGCGGGACTGGAAGTGGGCGAATAGACCGCTTTTTGACATCTCGCAGGCCGTTGCGAGGGAGCCTATGGTGAGGCTCTCCAGCCCCTGCTGGCTCGCCTGCTCGAATGCAGTCTGCAAAATGGTGTCGCGGGTCAGACGTCCCTTGCTCATCCGGCTCTCCTCTCTCTGGGCTGGCAGCATAAAGTACGACCGTGCTAATTGTCGAGCCGCAAATGGTGCAGGGAGGCCGTTTCCGGCTGCCGCGGGGTGCCAGAGAGTCTGTTGGAGGGGGGCTGGCTCGATACAAGCCAGCCGGGGACGAGCTCAGTCGTCCTTGATGCCCATTTGCTGCAGGGCGATGACTGCCTGGGTGCGGTGCTTGACCCCAAGTTTGCGGAAGGCGGAGTGATATGGGCTCTGATGGTGACAAGGTGCTCAACTGTCCTTGATATCCATCTGCTGGAGGGCGATGACCGCCTGGGTGCGGTGCTTGACCCCGAGTTTGCGGAAGGCGGAGTGATATGGGCTCTGATGGTGGCAAGGGGCTCAACTGTCCTTGATATCCATCTGCTGGAGGGCGATGACCGCCTGGGTGCGGTTCTTGACCCCGAGTTTGCGGAAAATCGCGGTGATATGGGCCTTGATGGTCGCCTCGGAGACGTTGAGCTCCCAGGCGATCTGTTTGTTGAGGCTGCCATCCCGCAACATGATGAGCACCTTGTATTGCTGGGGGGTGAGGCTGGCCAGCTTGGTGGCGAAATCGGGCCCTTCGCCGGGCTCGGGATGGAGGGAGATGCCTTCCGGCACCCAGTTGTCCCCCCCGATCACCGTATTGAGGGCGCTGACCAGCTCTTTCATGGGGACGGACTTGGGAATGAAGCCGAGCGCGCCCAGGCGCAGCACCTGCTGGATGATGGCGGGATCCTCGGAGGCCGAGACCACGACGATGGGGAGATCCGGGTGATGTCCGCGCAGATAGGCCAGCCCCTCGAAGCCGTTGGCCCCCGGCATCTTGAGATCCAGCAGCAGCAGGTCGACGTCGGGATGTTCGTCGAGCAGGTGGCTCAGGCTGTCGATGGAGTCAGCCTCCAGCAATCTGGCGTCGTCGATGGCCATGTGCACCGCTTGATAGAGGGCGCCCCGAAACAGGGGGTGGTCATCTGCGATGACGATGGTAAATTGGCTGTCCATAGCTCACATTGTTGCTAACTGATTGTTTTGAAAAATCAAACTAGCACTGCTACCCAAGTGGGTCAAACCCGCCAGTACGCAAATGTGAGGTGGTCATCGGATGTCGTGCCACGGGGCCGGCGGGATGGCCAGTAAACAACCCATGCAGGAGGCAATCGATGGGATCCCTGGTTTTGACGGTGGGCACGGGCTCCACCTGGGCAATGAGAACGGCGCTGGTGCTTGCCATGAGCGGGCTCAAGTGGCAGGAGCAGGTCTTCGATCTGGAAGATGCCAAGGAGCTGCAACGGCTCAAGCGCACGGCCCCCGCCGGCCTGGTGCCCTGGCTCGACGACGGTGAGCTGCGTATTCACGACTCTCTGGCCATCGCCGAATATATCCACGAGTGTTGCCCGGAGCGCCACCTTTATCCGGTGGACAAGGCCGAACGGGCCCTGGCCCGCAGCCTGTGCGCCGAGCTGCACGCCGGTTTTCGTCAGATCCGCACCCTGCTGCCCTTCTTCCTGGGGGCGCCCACCCAGAGTGAACCGCCGGTGGAGGTCATCGACGAGCTGGCCCGGTTGCAGACTCTCTGGTCCCAGGCGCGGGGGCCCTTCTATTTCGACGAGGCGAGCATTCTGGATGCCTTCTATGCGGTGATGGCCTATCGACTGGCAAGCTATGGCATTTCGCTGCCCGGTCAGGCTGGCGCCTATCAGCAGGCTTTGCTGGCCTGGCCCCTGTGGCAGGAAACCCTGCTCAGGGCGAGGTTGCAGTGGCCAAAGGCGGCCCGCCAGTCTGATTGATGCGGGCGTCGGCAAGACAAAAAAGGGGAGCCATCGGCTCCCCTTTTTATTCAGGCTAGGTCGCTATTTCTGCCGACCCGCGAAGACCACGACCACTTTGTCTTCTCCTTTCTCCCGCACGAAGCCATAGGGGACATCGGAAATCTTCTTGTGGCTGCCCGCCGCGATGGCAGGGTGGGCGGCACGGAACTGGCCGAGCCGTTGCCAGTGCTTGACCAGCTCCGCCTTCTCGCCACTCGCCAGCTCCTGCCAGTTCATGTCCGAGCGCACGCTCTGATCGAACACGCCGCCATCCTTGGCCAGTCCCCGGCCGGACTCGTCGCCATAGTAGATCTGGATGCCCCCCGGCAGCAGCATGAAGCTGTTGGCCACCCGCCGTTGCAGCGCCACGTCCTGATAGTCGCCGAAGAAGAGCTTGGTGTCGTGGGAGCTGATGTAGCTCAGCACGTTGAACTCGGGATCCTGGTTGATGCGGCTGGCGTAGCTCGCATAGGTGGGCTCTGCCCCCGCCATGCACTGGGCCTGGGGCAGGGCGAATTCACGCTGGTAGTCGAAGTTGATCAGGGAATCGAAGCCGTGCTGGTACCAGAAGTCCTTGGCGACCCCGTGATCCCACACCTCGCCCACCATGTAGAAGGGAAGGTCATCGAGGGCCTTGCCCGGGTTGGCGGCCTTCCACTCCTTGAGCGCGTCGGTGCCCGCCTGCTTGAGCCTGGCCCAGACCGCGGGCTCCAGGTGCTTGACGGTGTCGGCACGGAAGCCGTCGATGCCGAAGCGGCGCACCCAGTCGGTGTGCCAGGCAATGAGGTAATCGGTCACGGTGGCGTTGGGCAGGGCCTTGGCCCTGGTGTCTTTTTTGGCAGCGAGCAGCGGTGGCAGCCCCACCGATCTGGTGGATTCGGTCAGGAAGTCCGGCAGTCCCGCCACCGAGCCGGTGACGTCGTCGGTGCCGGGTTGCGGGTAGCCGGGCAGGCCTGCGCGCACCCAGTCAGGGCCCCACCACTTGTCCCAGTGGGATGACTGGTAGTCGATGAACTGGTTGTAGCCATGCCAGTTGAGGCCGCCGCTCGGGCGCCATTCGTTCCAGCGACTCGGCAGCTTGCCGGTGTTCTGGGTGAGATCGGTGAGCCCCAGATCCTGCAAGTCGGCGAGGGTGGCGTAGCCTGCGTGGTTCATCACCACGTCGAGGATGATCCGCATGCCGCGCTTGTGGGCCTCGTCCACCAGGGTTTTCAGGCTCTCTTCGTCGCCGTAGTTGGGGTCGATTTTGGTGAAGTCGAGCGCCCAGTAGCCGTGGTAGGCGTAGAAGGGGAAGTTCCCCTGTTCGCCACCGCCGATGAAGCCGTGGACCTGTTCCACCATGGGGGTGATCCAGATGGCGTTGATGCCGAGTTGCTTGATGTAGTCGAGCTTCTCGGTCAGCCCCTTGAAGTCACCGCCATGCCAGGTGGCCACTTCGTCCTGACCATCCTTCTGACGACCGAAGCTGTGATCATTGGCAGGATCGCCGTTGTGGAAGCGGTCGGTCAGCAGAAAATAGACGCTCGCCTGATCCCAGCTGAAGGGAGCAGGCTTGGCGGCCTTGACCGGCTCGAGCAGCAGCAGGCCGCCGCTCTCCTTGCTCGGTGTCAGGGTGATCTTGCCGCCCTTGACCACGGCTTCCTGTCCCGAGTAGGCATCCCGCAACCGGGTGCCGTCGGGCCAGACGCCCTTGAGTGATGTCGTGACCGGGCCGCCATCCCAGCTGATGCAGGGCTCTTCCGGGGGCTGGCGTTTGAACTCGCTCTTTTTGGTTGCCCGCAACACCTTGAGGCTGGGGGTATCGGGGTTGAAGGTGAACTCGTAGTCCCCCGCCAGCATCACCCTCAGATTGAAGTCTGTCCCCTTGCTGCACTTGTCCATGGGCTGGGCGGTGCCGAAGGGAAGGGGCTTGGCCTCGGTTGGCCCGAAGCTGGTGCCGCAGCTGTTGCCCGCATCGCTGATGCGGATCTGGTGGCTCCCCTTGTCCAGTCTGTGGGTCAGAGTGACGGTGCCCTTGTCCAGCGTCAGCGCCTCGGCCACCGGTTTGCCATCCACATGGAGATAGACCTCGGGGGCGGCCATCGCCTGACTGATGAACAGCGGTGTGGCGAGCACGGCCAGCCACAGGGGTGATGGGCGAAGAGCGGGGCGCGAAGAGAGACGCATAAGCCATTCCTTGAGCAGAGTGTGAGGAGCAGGGTCCGTTGAGGCACTCATTCTAGGGTGCGCTGGGGCAGGCTTGGACCGGTAAAATACCGATTTGTGACGTCAGTTCAAATGGTTACGTTTTCAAGAATGGAAAAGTGTGAACCGGGTGTCGCGGCCATGAAAAAAGCCGGTCAGTTGACCGGCTTGTAGGCATTCGGGGTGGCGTCACACGGTGAAGAACTTGAAGTTGACGAAGGCCACCGCGATGAAGGAGGCAACCATGCCGCTGATGCAGAGCACCGCGGGGCGGATGGCAGGCCAGCGATGGGCCAGCAGCACGATGGCCAGCAGGGTCGGATAGAGGCCGAACATGTAGCGGGGCATGGCGTTGAGCCCGGTCATCAGGGGGATGGTGCAGCAGATGAACATCAGGGTCGCTTCGGCCCAGCGTTTCTGGCTGAACAGGTAGCCATTCAGACACCAGCCGAAGATCACCATGATGGAGAGATAGGCCTTGCGCCCCCCCAGCTCGAAGCCGCTCAGCCACCAGTCCAGGGGGCTGTCCATATAGCGGCCCCAGGCCACCTGGATGTGCTTGAAGGCCAGGGCATCCCCGGTGAGGTGATAGAGATAGACCATGTAGGAGAAGAGGCCGAGGGGAATGAGCCAGAGGGTGAACACCACCTTGAAGGCCCGCTCGGTGAAGCGGAAGAACTCGCGCCAGCCGTAGGCTTGCAGGGCCAGGATCAGCACCGGGAACACCATCATCACCCCCAGGTTGCGGGTGGCGGAGATGAAGATGCCGAGGAAGGCGACCATGAGCCACTGTTCGCGGTAGGCGAACAGGAACATTCCCAGCATCAAGGCCATGAACATGGGCTCGGTATAGCCGGAGACGAAATAGGCGGAGAAGGGGGAGAAGGCCAGCAGCCAGACCCCGAAGCGGGCGGTGTCGTCCCCCAGCTTGAGCTGGCGCAGCACCAGCAGCATCAGGGGCAAGCTGATGAAGAAGGCGATGTTGGCCACCAGCATCAGGCCGATGAGGCTCTCCATGTCAAACAGGCTGGAGAGACCGCCGGCCAGCATGGGATAGAGGGGCATGAAGGCCCAGTTCGCCGCATTGCCCTTGCTCAACCAGCGTGGATAGAGGTCGTAACCATTCTCGATGATGCGCTGGAACCAGACGCAGTCGAACTGGCAGTAGGCCTGCAGCGGCCCGATGTCGGTGGCGCCATAGAGCTGGACGCCGAAATAGCCCATGCCATAGAGCGCCACCCGGCTCAGCACAAAGGCGGCGACAATCATCAGCCAGTCGCGGCCGCTGATGCGCAGTGACGGGCGATAGGGGAGTGCAGCCCCGGTTGACGGGGCGGTATTGGTCATATCATTCATCAGGCAAAAACCCAGATACGGGAGAGAACGTAGGTGAGCACGGTGACGGTCAGGGTGGCGATCACCACCGGCAACAGGCCGGAGAGACCGGCAAACAGCAAACCGCTCAGGATGAGGTTACGCACCGCCAGAGAGAAGAGGGCAACCAGCAGGAACTTGCTGGCGGCACCTTGTTTCTGAAAGGTGATGTAGCGATGGCCGAAGAACGAGAACCAGAACGCCACGGCAAAGGCCAAGGTCGTGACTAGGTGCTCGGAGATGGCCGGCCAGGTATGAAACAGGGCGATGGAGGTACCCAGATCGACGAGGGTGGCCCCCCCGCCGACAAAACCGAAGCGAACCAGCCGCCAGAATTCCTCGCGGGAGATCATTGAGACGCCTGCTCCTGCTGATCATCAGCGGCTTTCGCGGCGGCCTTCTTGCCAGCGCCCTTCTTGCTGGTGGTGGGCACTTCCTGCTTCTGCTCTTCATCCTGCTTGGCGTACTGGCCGTAGACCCCTTCGATGAGGTAGACGGGGCGCTGTTTCACCTCGACGAACATGCGGCCGATGTACTCGCCGATGATGCCCAGCGACAGCAGCTGGATGCCGCCGAGGAACAGCATGACCGACATCAGGGAGGCGTAACCGGGCACGTCGATGCCGAAGAAGAGCACCTGGGTGATGATCTTGAGGATATAGAGGAAGGCGATGAAGGAGACACCGACCCCGATGTAGCTCCACACCCGCAGCGGCCAGCTGGAGAAGCTCATCAGGCCGTCAAGGGCGAAGTTCCACAGCTTCCAGTAGTTGAACTTGGTTTCGCCGGCATGGCGGGCCGGGCGCTCGTAGGGAACGCCGACGGCGCGAAAACCGGCCCAGGCGAACAGCCCCTTCATGAAGCGGTTGCGCTCCGGCAACTGCTTGATGGCCTCGACCACCTTGCGATCGATGAGGCGGAAGTCACCGGCGTTCTCCGGCAGCTTGGTGCTGGTGGAGAGGGCGTTGAAGAAGCGGTAGAAGCCACCGGCGGTGAGGCGTTTCATCGGGGTGTCGGCGCTGCGATCCACCCGGATGCCGTAGACGGTGTCATAGTCGCCGGTCTGCCACAGCTTGACGAACTCCAGAATGAGAGAGGGGGGATCCTGCAGGTCCACGTCCATGGGGACGATGGCGTCGCCCTTGGCCTGGTGCAGGCCGGCGGTCATGGCCGCTTCCTTGCCGAAGTTGCGGGCCAGGTTGACCAGGGTCACACGGGGATCCCGGGCGATGGCCTGCTCGACCACCTCACGGGTGCGGTCACGACTGCCATCGTTGACGAACACGATTTCAAGCTGGTCTTTGAGCGGGGCCAGTTCGGTATCTATCGCGCTGATGAAGGCGTCTATGCTCTCTTCCTCGTTGTAAACGGGAACGACCAGAGAGAGTCGAAAATCGGCACGGGACATGGGAACTTCCTTATTAAAAGAATTATTTTACGGAACAGATACTTGGGGCATTCCGCTTCACTGAGCCACGGTCAGTCGCACGGACTGGACGTTGAGCGGTGTCGGGGCGGAGAGCGCCAGGAAGTTGGGACGCTTGGGATCGGCGGTCAGGGAGTCGCCCGGCAGGCTGAGGCGGATCTCGTTGATGCCCGCCTTGGCCAGCTTGACCGTGGTGGTGAAATCATGACCCAGCGCCACCTTGAGCAGGGCGCCAGCCTGAGGGCTGTTGATCCTGGCCTGGATGGTGAGCTGCTCCGGCTGGGCCTGCTGCTTGGGCAGCACGAAATAGAGACCGCCCTGACCGCTCAGCTCGGTGCCTTGCTCGCTGGGCTTCTTGGCCCAGCCTTCGCTTGAGAGGAAGCGGCTCGGCTTGGTCAGGTTGAGTTCGTTGCCGGGCTGGTAGGTCATGCTGGAGTTGTGCTCCCAGAAACGGGTCTTGCCTTCCAGGTAATAGAGCTTGTAAGCCAGGCTCACGTTGGGGTGAGCGGCCAGATAGAGGGTATAAAGGTAGAAACCGCTCAGTGCCAGGATGGCAGCCAGAAAACCGAACTTTTTGTAGGTCATATTACTCACTCGACGCCCGACAGATTGATAGGCAGATTTCGCGCATATGCTAATCCAATTGCAAAAAAAGCATAGTGGATCACAAAAATATATTTGCTCACATATTAACCCTCAATCACCCTGCTTACCAAGGGGCTTTGGGGTCGTTTGCTTCCTCTTCTTGATTGTGGCTTTTTCGGCGCCAACCTGTCTGCCGCCACCTGGGGCGCATCAGGCAAACGGCTGATATTGTGCTTTGTTGTGGCAGGATCTGTCGCCATTTCACCCAGGCAGAATTAAGATGGCCTGTCCCGTCGTCAAGGATGACCCATGAGACTCTTCTCTCTGTGTGTGTTCTGCTGTCTGCCCCTCCAACCGTTGTGGGCGCAATCGTTCTGCTCCTCCCCCCTTCGCGTCGGTTTCGATGACTGGCCCCCATACCACTATTACCAGCAAGAGGGAGCACGTCGGGAACTGCGTGGATTTGCGGTCGACTACCTCAATGCCGTGTCGATTCGGCTGGGTTGTCGTCTGGTCTATGTGGAGCGTCCCTGGAAGCGGGGGTTGCACGATCTTGAGCGGGGTCGGCTGGACATCGTGATGGAGGCGTATTTTGCTGATGAGAGGGCGCGTTATGCCTGGTTCTCCATCCCCTACAACCCGGGCCGGACATCGCTCTGGGTACGCAAATCCGGTACCGGTGAGGAGTCGGATCTGGCGAGCTGGCTGGCCCACGGGCATCGCCTCGGTGTGACCAGGGACTACTATTACGGCCCGGAAATCACCAAGGTTCTGCAGCGATACCGCAACCAGGTGAGCGAGGTCAACGATGTGCAAAACTATCGCAAGCTGCTGCTTGGGCGGATAGACGGTTTTCTCGGGGATAGTCTGGCCACGCCCTGGGGTCTGAAGAGAGAGGGGCTGTCGGATGCGGTCGTCCCCCACACCATGGCGATCCATGAGACGCCCACCTTTTTCATGTTGAGCAAGAAGACCCTGTCCGGGGAATTCGTAGCGCGGTTCAACGAGGCGATAGTGGCCGTCGGTGACAGCGGTGAGCTGGAACTCATCTGGCGTCGTTACACCTCCGTCCGCTAGCAAAGTCGCCAGCATTCACGCATCATGGGGACCTGACCGTCGCGCCTGACAGGCCGAAATGAACCGATTTGAGGCAAGCGTGGTAAGAAGCATGGGTAAGAAGTATTGGTTGGCATTGGCGAATCTCATCTGGCTGGGCTGCTGGCCGGCCAGCATGGTTCATGCCAGCACGGAACAGGCGGTAGTGGCCAGTCCCAGCATTCAGCATGACTGGTATCAGAACGAGGTGGCCGAGCAGGCTCGTCATGAGCTTGAACAGCAGTTGCAGGAAGCGGTGCTGGCCCAGCTGCATCCGGATTTCTACCGCCTCTGGCAGCAGTTGCAAAAGACCCCGGCGGATCGGCGCGGTGCCCTCTACGATGAGGCCTTTGGCAAGCTGGCCCGGTTCCAGCAGGCCTGGCGAGGGATGGATCTGGTCGCGCGCGAACAGATGCAGACCCTCAAGCTGGATCTAAACCGCCCCCTGGCCCATGCCCCCCAGGGAGACAATCTGCTGGAGCAGGTCAGGCAACTCAGGCCACAGGTGGCGGAATACGACGCCGTGCGCGAAGAAGTGCGCAAGCTGCTGGCCATGCCCATGGCCAAGCACTGGCCCACCCTCTCCATGCCGACCCTGCGGGCCGGGGAGAGCTCGACCGAGCTCGGCCAGATCCGCTCCATCCTGAACGAACTGGGGGACAGTGCCCCGACTCACCAGGACAGCCTCTACGATCCCGAGACCGAACAGGCCATCAAGCAGTTCCAGCGCCGCCACGGCCTGACGGCCGACGGCATCATCGGCCGTCAGACCCGCAGCTGGCTCAATACCGGCCCCGAGGTGCGCGCCAGCCTGCTGGTACGCAACCTGTGGCGCCGTGATCTGGTGGATCACCTTGCCGGTCGCTATGTGCTGGTCAACATACCGGACTACCGCCTGAGCGTGGTGGAGTCTGGCAGCGAGGTCTTCACCAGTCGGGTCATCGTCGGCAAGGAGCAGCGGGCCACCCCCATCCTCGCCAGCGAGATCCGCTCCATCGTGCTGAACCCGGCTTGGCACGTGCCGCGCTCCATCCTGAGCAAGGACATTCTGCCCAAGCTCGGGCGCGATCCTGCCTACCTGGATCGCGAACAGTTCGAGGTGATCGACGGCGAGGGCAATCCGGTGCAGTTCAGCGAAGATGGCTGGCACCATGCGCTGGCCTCCGGTTTCCCTTACCGGTTGCGGCAAAAGCCGGGGGATCACAATGCCCTGGGTCGCTACAAGTTCTATCTGCCCAACAACGATGCCATCTATCTCCACTCCACCCCGCGCAAGGCGCTGTTCGAGCAGGGGGCCCGTGCCTTCAGCTCGGGTTGCATCCGGGTGGAACACGCCGACGATCTGGCAGAGTTGCTGCTGGCGGACTCCCGCTATCAGCCGGACAAGGTGGCCAGCATCCTGAAAGAGACCCAGACCAAGTGGCTGCCCCTGAGCAACCCTATCCCGGTGTTTACCGTCTACTGGAGCAGCTGGATTGATGAAGAGGGACGTCAGCAACTGCGCAACGATATCTACGGATTCGACAGAGTCAGCTATCAAAGCCGCTTGCTGTGATCCTCGCCACAGAGTGACAAGCCCGGCCCGTGCCGGGCTTTTTCATGGGTGAATGGGGTTTGACAGCGCTTTTTCTGGCAGGTAGTTTCGGCCCTTGTATCAAATTCATTCACCTGTGTGACTTCACCATGAGATGGACGGACAACGGATGCTGGGACAAGAGATAAGCCGACGCCGTCTGCTGCTGGGGGCGGGTTGCCTGATGGGGACCAGCCTGCTGTCGTTCCCTGCGCTGGCGAGCCGCAGCACTTCGGGACGGGAACTGAGTTTCTTCAACCTCAATACCGGCGAGCGGGTACGCGCCAGTTATTGGGAAGATGGCCACTATCTGAGCGACGGGCTGGCGGAGCTCAACCATATTTTCCGTGACTACCGTCGCAACGAAGTGTTCAACATCGACCGCAAGCTGTTCGATCAGCTCTTTCTGCTACAACACAAGTTGGGACGCCACGGCGAAATCCAGCTCATCTCGGGCTATCGCTCCCCGGCCACCAATCAGCAGAAGCGGCGCAAGAGTCGCGGCGTCGCCAAGCACAGCTACCACACCCTGGGGCAGGCGGTTGACGTGCGCATCCCCGGCGTGCAGCTGGCGCACCTGCGCAAGGCCGCCCTGAACCTCAAGGTGGGCGGTGTGGGTTATTACCCTTCCGACAACTTCGTGCACTTGGACACGGGTCCCGTTCGCAGCTGGTGAGTCGGGATCGTCTCAAGAGTTGAGTGCCGATTGTGTCTTTTTGCCGCTGGCATTGAGGGGGACCAAGCTGCTAGGCTCTGGACTCCAGCCAGAGGAGAGAAAGATGAAGCAGATTGTGATCGGGGGGCTCATCGCCCTGTTGTTGACTGGTTGCGGCAAGCTCAACCGCGAGAGCTACGACAAGCTGAAAGTCGGGATGAGCTATGCCGAAGCGAGTGCCATCCTCGGCAAGGCCGAGCGTTGCGACGATGCTCTCGGCACCACGAGCTGTGTCTGGGGAGGGGAAGGCAAGAACATCAAGGTGCGTTTCATCGCCGACAAGGCGACCTTCTTCAGCTCGGAAGGGATCAACTGACCCTTTCCTCTCTTGCCGATGCCCAACAAAAAAGCGCCGTATGGCGCTTTTTTGATGCTCGTTATCCGTGCGATATGGCCAGGAACTGGCGCGATCAATGGGTGGCGTACTGATAGTTGAAGGTGGGCAGTCCCCACTTGAAGCGTACCGCCAGGAGCCGCAGCACGAAGCCGATGCCGATGGCACCGAAAGCGGCCCAGTCGTTGGGCAGCCCATGGTGCAGCGCAAAGCAGTAGAGCGCTGCGGTGATCAGCGAGACGGCGGCATAGAGCTCGCGCTTGAACACCAGCGGGATGCGCTGGCACAGCAAGTCCCGCAGCACCCCCCCGAACACGCCGGTCACCACGGCCATGATGCAGGCGATGCCGGCCCCGTGGCCCATCTCGAGCGCCCGGGCAGCCCCGAAGATGGAGAAGACCACGAGCCCCAGGGCATCGAGCGCCAGGAACAGCTTGCCAAGGTAGCGCATCAGCGGTGCCGAGATGACCCCGGCCATGGCGGCGCCCGCCACCAGCAGCACGTATTCGGGGTGCTCGACCCAGAGCAGGGGATAGTGGCCCAGCAGCACATCCCGAATGGTACCGCCACCGATGGCCGTCGCCGAGGCGATGATCACGACGCCAAACAGATCCATCCGTCGCCGACCCGCTGCCAGCGCGCCAGTCATCCCTTCGGCCACCAGGCCGAGCAAGAAGAGTGCATGTAACATGAGATATCCCAGGGTGCGAGAAAGGCCCGCATCCTAACAACCCTGCGCTGGGGCGACAAGCTATCTTGGTTATGCATTAGATTAAGTAATGAAAAGGGGGCTTTCGCCCCCTCTTTTGATCATGATGACGCGGTTCAGCGTCCAAGTTGCTCGCTGCGGTATTGGTCCACCCACATGGCGGTGGCGCCACAGATGGCCACCGGCATCACGAAGAGATTCACCACCGGGATGGCGGAGAAGAGGGTCACCAGGGCGCCGAAGCTCAGGCACTTTCCACGACGCTGCTTGAGGGCGTCGCGCATGGTGATGAAGCCGATCTTGTGGTTGTCGAACGGATAATCGACATACTGGATCGCCATCATCCAGGCGCTGAGCAGGAACCAGAGCACGGGTGCCAGGGTCTGGCCCACTACCGGGATCAGGAAGAGGATCAGGCAGCCGATGGCCTTGGGCAGATAGTATTTCAGCTTGGTCCATTCGCGGCCGAAGGTACGGGGCACATCTTTCACCACATCCAGCATGCCGGTGTCATTCATGGCTTCACCGGTGAGGATCTGTTCCACCTTCTCTGCCAGCAGGCCGTTGAAAGGGGCCGCTATCCAGTTGGCCACCGAACTGAAGATGAAGGAGAAGACCACCAGTATGGTGATGAGGGCGATGGGCCAGAGCAGGTAATCAAGCCAGGAGAGCCAGCTCGGGATCTGCTGGTGCAGCCAGGCGAACAGGCCGTCCAGTTGTAGCAACAGGGCGTAGAAGGCACCGGCAAAGAGCACGAAGTTGACCAGCAGGGGGATCAGCACGAAGGTGCGGATGCCGGGCTGGCGGATGAGTGAGAAGCCGCGCAGGAAGTAGTCTGCACCGCTGACCGAATCTTTGACCATGTGGGGTGATTGGCTCATGTGAGCTCCATCAGTGAATGGGGAAAGTGCCAGCATATTACAAACAAGCCTTTGATTTGGTAAAGTCGCCTGCCCGCCTCCTCTTTATTTCGTTACCCACATAGGCCGCCATGCGTCTGAAATTGATCAAACTCGCCGGTTTCAAGTCGTTTGTCGAGCTGACCCGCATCGAACTCAACGCCGACATGACCGCCGTGGTGGGCCCCAACGGCTGCGGCAAATCCAACGTCATCGACGCCGTGCGCTGGGTGCTGGGGGAGAGCTCCGCCCGCCATCTGCGCGGCGAGAACATGACCGACGTCATCTTCAACGGCTCCATCAACCGCAGCGCCCATGGCCGCGCCTCGGTGGAGCTGGTGTTCGACAATCCCCACAACCGGGTACCCGGCGAGTTCGGCCGCTTTACCGAGATCTCGGTGCGCCGCGAAGTGCTGCGCGACGGATCCAATCACTACCAGATCAACGGCCAGAAGTGCCGCCGCAAGGACGTGACCGACCTCTTCCTCGGCACCGGCCTTGGGCCTCGCAGTTACGCCATCATCGAACAGGGCACCGTCAGCCGGCTGGTGGAGTCCCGCCCCGCCGATCTCAAGCTGTTCATGGAAGAGGCCGCCGGGGTCTCCCGCTACAAGGAGCGGCGCCGGGAGACCGAGCAGCGCATCCGCCATACCCAGGAGAACCTGGAACGCCTCGGCGACATCCGCGGCGAACTGGGCTCACGCCTCGAGCACCTCAAGGCCCAGGCCGAGACCGCCGAGCGCTACAAGCAGCTCAAGAGTCGCAGTCGCGCGGCCCGCAGCGAACTGATCGGCTCGGAACTGTGGGCGCTGGAGACGCGTCTTGGCGAAGCCAAGACCGAACTGGCCCAGACTGAACAGGCGCTGGCGGCCCTCGATGCCAAGCGCACCGCAGACGAAGGACGCCACGTCACTCTGTCGGTGGCCCGCCAGGAGGCGCAGGCCGAGCAGGCGAGCCGCCAGCAGCAGATTTTCCTCGGCGGGCAAGCCATCGCCCGCCTCGAGCAGCAGCAATTGCACCAGAGCGAGCTTGGCCGCGACTGGCAGGCGAGGCGGCAGTCCCTCGGCGAGCGTATCGACGGTCTCAAGGCCCAGCTGGCCGGCCAGCTGGAGCAACTGGGCGACAGCACGTTGCAGGGGGAGGTGGCGTCGGCGCGCCTCGAGCAGTGTGAGCAGTTGCTCACCGACCAGCAGAGCGTGCGTGCGGTAGCGGGCGATCGGCTCGAGCAGGCGCGCCAGCGTCAGCAGCAGTGGCAGCAGCAGCTGGGCCAGTTGCAGGGGCGGCTCAACCAGACCCGCGCCGAGGTGAACGGTCTGCAGGAGCTGCAGGCCAAGACCCGGCTTGCCCGCCTCAAGCTGGAAGACGAACAGGCCGGGCCCCTTGGCGGGGAGGGGGAGAACCTGCAACCGGCGCTCGATGCCCTGGCGGCGGAACTCTCGCTCTCCCGCGCCCGCCATGAGGAAGCCGATGCAGCGTGGCAGGCCGGTGTGTCGCGCCATGAAGAGCTCAAGGCAGAGCAGGGTCGCCAGCAGGGCCTGCTGCGCGAGCTGGAGGCGCGCCTCGCCACCCTGGATCAGATCCTGGGGGAGCAGATGGCGGGCGCGACCCTGGCGGATCGGTTGCAGGTTTCCCCCGAGTGGGCCCGGGGGCTGGACAAAGTGCTCGGCCGCTGGCTCACCGCAATCCCGGCGGACGAGTGCAACCTGGCGCAACCCGGACTCTGGATTGGCCCGGCCCAGCCAGCCAGGGCCGGTACCCTGGCGGCGCAACTGGGGGGCGAGCACATTCCGGTTTTCCTCAATGCCATCTGGCTGGCAGAGAGCAGGGAGGAGGCGCTGTCCCGCCTGCACAGCCTCTCTGCCGGTGAGTCGCTGCTCACTCCCACCGGCGACTGGTTCGGCCCCAACTGGGCGGATCTGGGGGAGGGCATGGCCCTGGGTACGCTGGCGTTGCTCGGTGAGCGTGAACGGCTGCACACCGAGCTGGCCGCGGGTCGGGAGGCGCTGCACAGACTCGACGAGCAGCTTGTCGCCGCCGATGCAGCGCGGGCCCAGCAGCATGGAGCGCATGAGCTGGCTCAGCGCACCCTGCGCGAGCAGGAGCAGCAGTGGCAGCAACTGCGCGAAGCCTGGAGTCTGCGCGAGGGGCAGCGCCAGGAGCGCTTGCAGCGCCTGGGCCAGCTGGGGGAAGAGCTAACCCGGCTCGACAAGGAGCAGGCTGAGGAGGCGCAGCGACTGGCGTCGGCCGGGGAGCGGCTTGAGCAGGATGAAGCGGCCCTTGGCGAGCTGCAGGAGCAGGGGGAGGTACTCGCCGAGGCGCTGCTGCTCGCCCAGGAGCAGGTAAGCGGGGCGGAGCGGGCGCTGGAAGAGGTGCGCCTTCGCCGGGAGCAGCAGCAGGCAGCCTGCCAGCGGTTGCAACTGGAGCAGCAGAACCAGCGCCAGCTCATCACGCTGCGCGAGCAGGAGCTGGCCCGTCTCGGCCTGGAGCTGGCGGAACTCAAGGAGCCAGGGGCCGCTCCGAGTCAGGATCTGTCGCCCCTGCTGGTCGAACAGCGCAATCTTGAGGCGCAGCAACTGGCCTGTCACCAGCGGCTCGCGGAGCTGGATCGTCAGCTGACCGAGCTGGAGCAGGCCAGAAGCGCCGATCACAAGCAGCTGGTGAAAATTCAAGAGAAGCTGGCGACTCTGCGGCTCGAGCGCGAGCGCAACCTGACGCGCAGGCAGGGACTGCACGAGCAGTTCGAAGAGCTGGGCGTGCGCCTGGTGGACCTCGATCAGGCGGTGCTGATTGCCGCTGATCGCGGCAAGCTGCGCCAGGAGATCCAGACGCTGGAGGCGCAGGTGGAGGCGCTTGGCGCCATCAACCTGGCGGCACTGGAAGAGTATGAGGAGGCGAAAACCCGTTCAAGCTACCTGGAAAATCAGTGCCAGGATCTGGAGCAGGCCCTCGATACCTTGAGCCAAGCCATTAAAAGAATTGATAAAGAAACACAAATACGCTTCCGCGACACTTTCGATAAGGTCAATGAAGATTTAAAATCCCTGTTCCCAAAAGTGTTCGGGGGGGGCAGTGCCTGGCTTGAGCTGACCTCGGATGATCTTTTGGAGGCCGGAGTGAGCATCATGGCAAGACCTCCGGGCAAGAAGAATGCTACCATTGCCCTGCTTTCCGGGGGGGAGAAGGCGCTAACCGCCCTTGCGCTGGTTTTCGCCATCTTCAGACTCAATCCAGCACCATTTTGTCTGCTGGATGAGGTGGATGCACCGCTCGATGAAGTGAACGTCGGTCGCTTCTGTTCTCTTGTCAAAGAGATGTCGAGCACAGTACAGTTCGTTTACATCAGTCATAATAAGGTCTCCATGGAGATGGCCGAGCAGCTGGTTGGCGTCACGATGCAAGAGCCCGGGGTTTCGCGCATAGTGTCGGTCGATATCGGTGAAGCCGTCGCTTTGGCTGAGCAAAACTAGAAAGAGAAGCAGCTAATGCAGGAATTGCGTTACATCTTGGTTGCCCTGGGCGGTATTGCCATCGCGGCATTGCTCATTCACGGGTTGTGGAGCAACAGAAAGAATCGTCAGGCACCGATCAAGGAGAAACCCCTGGGTCGGATGGAGTCCAAGTCCCGTGAGCGTGACAACGACGCCTTCGACAGCGATGGCATCGGTCAGGTGCGTGTGGTGAGCGGTGGCCGTCGTGCCGAGCCCAAACTGCGCAGCGACGAGGCCCGTCAGCCCGAACCCCGCCGTGTCGCCCCCGTTCCCGCCTTCGATGATGAAGATGACGACGCCGATCTGCCGCCTCCCGTGGTGCGCAAGCCTGCCGCTCGCCCTGTCCCCCCTCAGCCTGTGTATGAGGAAGAAGAGGACTATGAAGAGCCGGTTGCCGCCCCTGTTGAAGAGGCCCCTGCCGCGCCGGTGCGCAAACCTGCCCAGGTGATCCGCCGTACCCCGGTACACCGTTCCCGTCCGCAGCGCGAGCCCATGATGCAGCCGCTGGACGAAGAGCCGCTGGTGGAGCCGGCCTATGCCCAGGCGCCGACCTTCGGTGCACGCGAGCCGGCACCGGTTGCCCAGCAGGCTCCCCGCTACGCCCAGCCGGCTTATGAAGAGCCCGCTTACGATGACGAGCCAGCCTATGAAGAGCCGGTTCACGCAGCCGAGCCAGAACCCGCTCCGGCCCCGGTCGAGAAGATCTGGCAGGATGTCTATGTCATCAACCTGATGGCCCGTCCCGGCCACGATCTGCAAGGGGCGACCCTGCTCTCTTCCCTGCTGGCGCTGGGCTTCAAGTTTGGCGAGATGGACATCTTCCACCGTCACGAAGATCTGGGCGGCAAGGGGGAAGTGCTCTTCTCCATGATCAACATGGTCAAGCCGGGTACCTTCAACCCCTATCGCATGGAGCAGTTCAGCACCCCGGGTGTGTCCCTCTTCATGCAACTGCCCCTTCGCAGCAATGCCGCCTTCGCCTTCGAGCACATGTTGCAGGCCGCGGATCAGCTGGCGAGCGATCTCGATGCCATGCTGACCGACGCCTCGCGCAGTCCCCTCAGCGACGACGACATCGCCCGCTACCGTCACGAGCTGGCGGCCTACGAGGCCAGCCGCGACTGATGCGCCATGGGGCTTGAACAATGAAAAGTGCGGTACCCCGGTGCCGCATTTTTGTTTCTGCCCCAGACTGAATGTTCCATCACACTTCGAGACTTTTTCATGAGCGATATCCTCTCCCGCCACCGTCAACTGTGTGAGCTGCTGACCGAGTACGGCCATCAGTACTATGTGCTGGACAACCCCACGGTGCCGGACGCCGAATACGATCGCCTGATGCGCGAGCTGATTGCGCTGGAGGCCGAGCATCCCGAGCTGAAAACCCCGGCCTCGCCGAGCGTGCGGGTGGGAGGCCAGCCGCTGACCGCCTTCAAGCAGGTACGCCACGAGATCCCCATGCTGAGTCTGGACAACGTCTTCAGCAGCGAGGAGTTGCAGGCGTTCGAGCAACGCATGAGTGATCGCCTCAAGCGGGAGGTGAATTTCACCTTCTGTTGCGAACCCAAGCTCGACGGTCTGGCGGTGAGCCTGCTCTACGTGGCTGGCCAGCTGGTACAGGCCGCCACTCGCGGGGACGGCACCACGGGGGAGGAGATCACGGAGAACGTGCGCACCATCAAGGCCATTCCCCTGACCCTGCGCGGCCAGGGGTGGCCTGCGCGGCTGGAGGTGCGTGGGGAGGTCTTCATGCCCAAGGCGGGGTTCGAGGCGATGAACCGCGATGCGCTGGCGGCGGGGGAGAAGGTGTTCGTCAACCCGCGCAACGCCGCTGCCGGCAGCCTACGCCAGCTCGATTCACGCATCACCGCCAGCCGCCCCCTCAGCTTCTATGCCTACGGCGTGGGAGTCGGTGGCGACGAGCTGGGGGAGTCCCACTTCGGTCGCCTCAATCAGCTCAAGGCCTGGGGGCTGCCGCTCAGCCCCGAGGTGAAGCTCAAGGAGGGGGCCGCCGGTTGCCAGGCGTTTCACGATGATATCCTGGCGCGTCGCGGGGATCTCCCCTACGAGATCGACGGCGTGGTCTACAAGGTGGATGACATCGCCCTGCAAGGGGAGCTCGGTTTCGTGGCCCGCGCGCCGCGCTGGGCCACTGCCCACAAGTTCCCGGCCGAAGAGGAGATGACGGCGCTTGAGAACGTCGAGTTCCAGGTGGGCCGCACCGGTGCCATCACCCCGGTAGCCAAGCTCAAGCCGGTGTTTGTCGGCGGCGTCACCGTTTCCAACGCTACCCTGCATAATGCGGACGAGATCGCGCGCCTTGGCGTGATGATCGGCGACACCGTGATCGTGCGCCGGGCCGGGGACGTGATCCCCCAGGTCGTGGCTGTGGTGGAGGCGCAGCGCCCGGCGGATGCCCGCGAGATCCTCTTCCCGACCGAGTGCCCGGTGTGCGGCTCGGCGGTGGAGCGGCTGGAAGGGGAGGCCGTGGCCCGCTGTTCCGGCGGTCTCTTCTGCGAGGCCCAGCGGGCGGCCGCCATCAAGCACTTCGCGGCGCGTCGCGCCATGGATGTGGATGGCCTTGGCGACAAGATAGTGGAGCAACTGGTGGACAAGGGGCTGGTGAAGACCCCGGCGGACCTGTTCAGCCTCAACGCCATCCAGCTGGCCGGTCTCGAGCGGATGGGGCAAAAATCGGCCCTCAACCTGGTGGCCGCCATCGATGCCGCCCGCAGCACCACCCTGCCCCGCTTCCTGTTTGCCCTGGGGATCCGCGAAGTAGGGGAGGCGACCGCCTTGAACCTCGCCAACCACTTCCTCACTCTTGATGCCCTGCGCGCAGCCTCGGTGGAGCAGTTGCTGGAAGTGGCCGACGTGGGAGACATAGTGGCCAAGCACGTCTACTACTTCCTGCGCCAGCCCCACAACATCGAGGTGCTCGACGCCCTGTTGGCCGCCGGGATCCACTGGCCGGCCATCGAGAAGAAGGAGGCAAGCGATCAACCTTTTGCCGGCAAGACCTTCGTGCTGACCGGTACCCTCACCGCTTTGTCCCGCAACGACGCCAAGGCGGCGCTGCAGGCCCTGGGGGCCAAGGTGGCGGGCTCGGTGTCGGCCAAGACCGACGTGCTGGTAGCGGGGGAGGCGGCAGGCTCCAAGCTCGCCAAGGCCCAGGAGCTGGGGATCACCATCTGGACCGAAGCCGAGTTGCAGGCGGCCATTCAGCCCTGAGGATGCACGTTTGAGCAGACAAACCCGGCCCACTGGCCGGGTTTGTCGTTGGTGGGCTCACTCGACGTAGCTCACCTTGTCCTGCCAGGCATCGGGAGCCGTCAGGTGCCAGCGTGCCAGTTCGCTCTTGCTGAACAGGTATTCCCCGCGGGATGCGGCGCGGGGGGAGAGGGCGCCGGGCGCCGTGCCCGAGAGGATGGCATTGGCCAGTTCGGCGGCTCTCTCTCCCTGGCTGTGGCCGTCGAGCACCAGACCGCCGATGGCGGCTTCCCTGCCCACCGCAAAGGCCCAGAAGCAGAACAGTGGCACCGGACTGTTGGCGCTGGTCCATGCCAGTACCTGTTGCTCGCTTACATGCTGGCCCTGAGCGTCGGTGAGAGTGTGGTAGAGGCCGAGGAAGAGCGCCTGATAGCCGTTTTCCCGGCTGGCGAGCACTGCCTCCTGCCAGTGTCCATAGTCGGTGAACTGGCGGCTGCTGACCCGGGTCTGACCGATCGTCAGCTCGCCTCGCCCCTTGAACTCGTGGGCGACGGCGGTGCGGGACACCTCGCTTTCGTCAAACAGCACCAGGGCACGCTCCAGCCCTCCCATCAACTGACTCATCTCGCTGATGCTGCGCTTGAGCAGGGGGTGTTCCAGTACGCCGGTGATCAGGGGGTGGCCGACCAGCCCCTTGGGGCGCGGATTCTCGTTCATCCCGAGAAACACCACGGGCGTTCCCCGGGCGGCGATGGGTCGGGCGAGGGCGTTGATGGCGTTGTCATCCCCCAGGATCACCAGCGCCGGCTGGTGGGTCCGGTAGGCGGCCATTCCCTTGGCGAGCAGTTCGTCACGGGTCTGGCCGGGCTGGCGCTTGGTGTCCAGATAGAGATAGCCGAGGTGATGCGCCTGCTTGAGGTGTTGCTCGAGGCCGGCACTGTAGCTCTGATCCCACTGGTTGCTCTGGTGATAACTGCTGATCACCAGGATCTCGGCGGCCAGCAGCGGGAGGGAGAGGAGGGAGAGCAGGAGCAAGACCTTGGTCACGTGTTTTTTCCGCAAGGGACAGACTGTTCCCCAGTATGTGCTCTCCCGCTCTCTGGTGCCTCGGTCAATTGTTGTCGGAAGGCGTGCTCCTCTCTTTTTATCCCTTGCCGGGCGGGAGCCCGCATCCCGTCTGGGGTGAGCAAAAAGAGCGCCTTTTGGCACTGGTCGTGAACTGCCCCACTCCTTCCAAAACCTGTTCTGGATCAAGAAACAGGGTACCGCTTTGGTGCCTAATAGACCCCACATATAGGGGTAAGCATAAAAAAAACACCCATATATAGTGTCATAAAGCTGTGCATAAGTGGTCGCCCTCTCAGTGTCAGCCCAGGTGTTTCAAGCCTTGGCTGACCTTGTTTGCGCCGGGGACGGGCGTGGAGAAGGGGACTCAACGAGGGTGAGCCGAGGGTGGCCACCAGGTCTTTCAATACGGGGAAAATCGATGAAACCGGTAGTGATCAAACGCGATGGATGTCGTGCACCATTCAATGGCCAACTGATCCGCGATGCGGTCAGCCGAGCGGCGGCAGCGGTCAATCAGGCCAGTCCGGCGCTGGCAGAGCGCATTGCCGCCGCTGTCAGCCAGGAGCTGGAGGGGCGAGGGGAGGTAGACATCCACGAGATCCAGAACCGGGTCGAGAACCACCTGATGGCCTCCGACGACAAGGCCATCGCCCGTGCCTACATCGAATACCGTCACGACCGGGATCAGGCCCGCGAGGCCAGGGGTCGCCTGGCCCAGGAGATCCGCGGCCTGGTGGAGCAGACCAACGCGGCCCTGCTCAACGAGAACGCCAACAAGGACTCCAAGGTGATCCCGACCCAGCGTGACCTGCTGGCGGGCATCGTCGCCAAGCATTACGCCATCAGTCACATGCTGCCCCGTGACGTGGTGCAGGCCCACGAGAGCGGCGACCTGCACTTCCACGATCTCGACTACTCCCCCTTCTTCCCCATGTTCAACTGCATGCTGATCGATCTGCAGGGGATGCTGACCCACGGCTTCAAGATGGGCAACGCGGAGATAGACACTCCCAAATCCATCAGCACCGCCACCGCGGTGACCGCCCAGATCATCGCCCAGGTGGCGAGCCATATCTATGGCGGCACCACCATCAACCGCATCGACGAGGTGCTGGCACCCTATGTGACCATCAGCTGGCACAAGCACCGGGAGGTGGCCGAGGAGTGGGGGATCCAGGATGTGGACGCCTATGCCATGGCCCGCACCGAGAAGGAGTGCCACGACGCCTTCCAGTCCCTCGAATACGAGGTCAATACCCTGCACACCGCCAACGGTCAGACGCCGTTCGTCACCTTCGGCTTTGGCCTGGGGGACAGTTGGGAATCGCGCCTCATCCAGCGCGCCATCCTTGGCAACCGCATCGCCGGCCTTGGCAAGAACAGGAAGACCGCCGTCTTCCCGAAACTGGTGTTCGCCATCAAGGATGGCCTGAACCACAAGCAGGGGGATCCCAACTACGACATCAAGCAGCTGGCGCTGGAGTGCGCCTCCAAGCGGATGTACCCGGACATCCTCAACCACGACCAGGTGGTCAAGGTGACCGGCTCCTTCAAGACCCCCATGGGGTGCCGCTCCTTCCTCGGTGCCTTTGAAGAGAATGGCGAGCTGGTCCACGAGGGGCGCAACAACTTAGGTGTCGTGAGCCT
Source organism: Aeromonas sp. s1(2024) (assembly GCF_040908005.1). NCBI lineage: Bacteria > Pseudomonadati > Pseudomonadota > Gammaproteobacteria > Aeromonadales > Aeromonadaceae > Aeromonas > Aeromonas sp. s1(2024). Next base: position 108,057 of record NZ_JBFOCW010000059.1, read on the forward strand.
CAATCTGCCGCGCATTGCCCTGAAATCCCGCGATGAAGCGGATTTCTGGGACAAACTGGATGCCGCCCTGCGGGTGGCCAAGACAGCGCTCATGTACCGCATCAAGCGCCTCGACGGGGTCAAGGCCCGGGTCGCCCCCATCCTCTACATGGAGGGGGCCTGCGGGGTGCGCCTCAAGGCCGATGACAACATCAGCGAGATCTTCAAACATGGCCGCGCCTCCATTTCGCTGGGTTACATCGGGGTACACGAGACCATCAACGCCCTCTATGGCACAGACGTCCACCTGTTCGACAGCGAGACCCTGCGCCAGAAGGCCATCGCCATCATCGCGCGGCTCAAGGCGGCCACCGACGAGTGGAAGGAGGAGACCGGCTACGGCTTCAGCCTCTACTCCACCCCGAGCGAGAACCTCTGCACCCGTTTCTGCCGCATCGACGCCAAGGAGTTTGGCGTGGTGGCCGGGGTGACCGACAAGGGCTACTACACCAACAGCTTCCACCTGGACGTGGAGAAGCAGGTGAACCCCTACGACAAGCTGGACTTCGAGGCGCCCTATCCGCCCATCGCCAGCGGCGGCTTCATCTGCTACGGCGAGTACCCCAACATCCAGCACAACCTGGAGGCGTTGGAGAACGTCTGGGACTACAGCTATGACAAGGTGCCCTACTACGGCACCAACACCCCCATCGACGAGTGCTACGACTGCGGCTTCACCGGCGAGTTCGAGTGCACCTCCAAGGGCTTCACCTGCCCGCGCTGCGGCAACCATGACCCCGCCAAGGTGTCGGTGACCCGCCGGGTGTGCGGCTATCTCGGCAGCCCGGATGCGCGCCCCTTCAACGCGGGCAAGCAGGAAGAGGTCAAACGCCGCGTCAAGCATATGTAAGCGAGCAGACCCCACCCCAGCCCTCCCCTTGGCAGGGGGGGCAAAGAAGCTCCTCCCCCTTTCGAAGGGGGAGGTTGGGAGGGGGTTGGCCGTTAACCCAGAGAACTCGAATGCACTACCACCAGTACTACCCGGTCGATGTGATCAACGGCCCCGGCACCCGCGCCACCCTGTTCGTGTCGGGTTGCGAGCACCAGTGCCCCGGCTGCTACAACCAGAGCACCTGGCGGCTCGATGGGGGCAAGCCGTTCGATGAGGCGATGAGCGATCGCATCATTCACGATCTCAACGACAGCCGCATCAAGCGGCGCGGACTGTCGCTCTCCGGCGGCGATCCGCTCCACCCCGCCAACGTGCCGCATGTGCTGGCGTTGGTGAAGCGGGTGCGGGCCGAGTGCCCCGGCAAGGACATCTGGTGCTGGACCGGCTATCTGCTGGCCGATCTCAGCCCGGCCCAGCGGGAGCTGGTGGCCTTGCTGGACGTGCTGGTGGATGGCAGGTTCGAGAAGGCCCTGGCGGATCCCGGTCTGCTCTGGCGTGGCAGCAGCAACCAGATGGTTCACGACCTCAACGCATGGCGGAAAGGAGGAGAGCGGATCCCCTGTCTGGTTTGCAGTTGAGGCCTTGGGTGTTTATGGTTAGGCCAACCCCAAGCGCTGTTTACACGAGGAATCCCGATGAACAATCTGCTCAAGATCCTGCTGGCCATCTTTCTCCCCCCGGTCTGCGCCTTTATCCAGGTAGGCTTCAGCCTCCATTTCCTCATCAACATAGTGCTGACCCTGCTGGGCGGTCTGCCCGGCATGGTTCATGCCCTCTGGCTGGTGGTAAGCGACAAGCGCGCCTGAGCCGTGAGAGATCACAAGGCCAGCCCTCCGGGGTTGGCTTTTTTTTGCCTGCCAGATGGGGGCTTCCCGGATGAGCCCCTTTGCCTGACACTGGCGCGTCGCTCATGGAATCGAGCGATACAACGAAGAGGGAATGTCAGTGCGTGTGAAAGGGTTGTTGCTGTGGGCCGCCCTGGCCCTGCTGGGGGGCTGTGCCAGCCCCACCGCCAAGCTGAATCAGCCTCCGGTGGATATCGTCTGGGAAGAGCTGCCCAGATACTGGGTTCAGGTGGAGCAGATAAGAGACTTCAATCCGGTCGGCGGGCTGCCAAAGGAGAGGCCGGTGAAGGGCTATGTGACCCTTCGCTATCTCATCGACTCCAATGGCGAGCTGTTCAGCCCCGAGGTGCTGGCATCCGAGCCGCCCGGCGTGCTGGATCTTATCGCCATCTCCGGGCTGGCGCAGTTGCGCTACCGGCCATCGGAGCAGAATCCGCAAGCCATTCCGGCTCGGGTAGTGGCCCGATTTGAAGTGGAAGTGAAATGACAAACACCCCGGCCTGGCCGGGGTGTTTTATTGTTGCGAGGTGCCATGGCGGCGAGGCTCACTGCTCCTTGCAGTCGTTGTAGCGGCTCTGCCACTCCCCGGCGTCATCGCGCATCTCCACGAACCCCTCCTTGCCCTTGTTCCACCAGACCACCTCGTGATCGTCGGTATAGCGGGCGCCGGAGGCGGAAACCGCCTGGGGCAGGGTGTAATCCTTGCCATCGGGGAGGGAGAGCTTGACGAAGTTCAGGCTCTCGTCCGAGAGGGAGAAGTAGCGAACCTGCACTTTCTGGTTCTGTTCACACAGATAGGTGACGGGATCGCCGCCGGTCACTCCCAGCTTGCCGCTGCCCAGATCGCAGCCGCCGAGCAGGGTGATGGCGCCCGCCCCCAGTAGAAAGAGCTTGGCGTGTTTCATGTTTGATCCTCACAACGGTGTCATATGGCCTTGAGCCTAACAGGATGAGGCACAACTGCAACCTCGTGGCGGGAGCCCTGCGTCGGGATGCGTCCGTCTCCCTCCGGTCCGTGGAGCAGGCAAAAAAACGCCCCGGCAGGCAAGCGGGGCGAAAGGGAGCCGTCCAATGGCTGCAGAAAAGGGTCAGTGGCCGAACCGTGTCGCCTCGAAGCGATTGAGCAGCCGGTGGATGAGGTAGCAGGCGAGCAGGGTGACCACGATGGCAAAGAGGATGCTGCTCACCCGATAGAGGGCGCTGAACACTAGGTCGTTGCCCGGGGTCAGGTACTGGCCGAACAGGATGCCGAGGGTGGTGAGGGCACCGAAGCCGACTCCGGAGCCGCTCGCCTCCTTCACATGGGCATAGCTGAACAGCATGGCGCCGAGCCAGAGCACCGGGGTCACCAGCAGCAGCAAGCCGGACCAGTCATAGAGCACCAGCTGCCCCAGGATGCCGAAACTCACCCCCAGCAGGGTGCCCATGGCCCGCTTGCGGGCATAGTCCAGGGCGCCGTTCCAGTGCATGGGGAAGAGCAGCAGCAGGGTGGTGGCCTGGGCGGACATGGAGTCGCGCAGATCGAAGATCTGGAACACCAGGAACGAGAGGGTCGCGATGGACGCCCCCAGCAGGGCTTCGTGGCGCATCCGGTGCGGCGCCTTGGGGGAGGGGGCCGGCCTGGGGCGCTCCTCCACGTCCGGAATGAGGGCCGTCATCAGATAGGCGATGAGCACCGACAGGACGCTGGCCCAGAGATTGCTGAAGATGAGGTCGTTCAGATCAATCCCGGGGTAGCTGGCAAAGTGCAGCATGATGCTGAGGCTGAGCACCCCGTTGGCACCGAACAGGAACAGGCTGCCCCGGGACATGGCGACGAAACGGTAGAGGAAGAGCAAAAAGACCAGGGGGGTCATGAGCCCAGGGTGGCCGCCGAACAGGCCGCCGAGCAGCCCCACTTCCAGACCGCACATGGCGGCGGAGGCGATGAGCTGGCGGGCGGCGTGACCGTTCATCACCGGCACCAGGCCGAGCAGCAGCACCGGGGTGACGGTGAAGAAGACCCCGTTGCTCCAGCCGAAGATCTTGCACAGCACAAACCCCAGGGTACAGCCAAAGGCGATGCGCAGACACTGGCGCAGTTCGTTGGGGGTGAGAGGTCTGTGCCACAGGTTCATGGTCGTCATCTCAATAGATGTAGTGCAGCAGGCTGAGCAGACGGATCTGGCCTCGGGCCAGCAGCCCGGTCAGGGTGTTGTCCGGCAGCAGCTGCACCGTGGCGCGGGCCCCGGCCGGCAGGTGGGCGGGCAGTTGCTCCAGGGTCAGGTGCAGGCGCAGGCGCTGGGCATCCCGTACCCAGCGATCGGACTCGACGGGGTTCGCAAGCTGGCCGTTGGCGTCAAACTGGCCGGCGCTGACCCCGGCATCCAGGCTGGCGACGCGGGCAGGATAGAGACGACCGGGCTCGCCGTCGAAGGCGACGAGGGCCTGACTGCCGGCGCTGACGTGGCGCAGGCTCTTCTCGCGAAAATCGGCGATCACGTCCACCTGCTCGGAGACCAGGGCCAGCAGGGGGGAGCCCGCATTGGCCACGCTGCCAGGCTTGAGCTGCAGGTTGGTGATGATGCCGTCCTGGCTCGCATGAACCCGGCTGTAGGCGAGGTTGAGCTCGGCCTGGGCGAGGCGGTTGCGGGCCTGGCGCAGCAGCAGATTGTCTTCCCCTGGCAAGCCGCGGTTGACGCGGGCCTGCTCTACCCGGGCCTGGCTGCCGAGCAGGTTGGCACGGGCGGTGCGGGCGGCGCTGTCGGCGTCATCTTTCTGCTGTTCAGAGACCATGTGACGGCGGTAAAGGGCGTCGATGCGCGCCGCTTCCCGCTGTTTCTGGTCGGCCTGGGTGCGCAGCGAGCTGTACTCCGCCTCGTAGGCGGTCAGGGTCGCGTCCAGTTGGCGGTTCTGCTGCCTGGCCTGATCCAGGGCGAGCCTGGCCTGATCCACGGCGAGCTGGAAGGGTTCCGGGTCGAGGGCGAACAGCAGATCCCCCTGCTTGACATGCTGGTTGTTGGCGACGGCGACTTCGACCACCTTGCCGCTGACCTGGGGGGCCATCCGGGTGACGACCCGGGTGGCCATGGCCTGGGGGGTCAGGGGCATCTTGATGTCGGCCAGCAGAAAGTAGCCAAACACCAGGACGAAGCAGACGATGGCCCACTTTATCCAGCGCTTGAATTGTTGATCCGGTGTCATCTTATTCTCTCTCTTCATGCTGTGCGGCTATCTTGCCGAGGGCGTTGGCGGAGATGCGGTGCACAATGTCTTCAAACTGGGCCAGCTCCTGCTGGCTGATGCCGGTGAGCAGCTCCCGGCGCACGGCGATGATGCGGCCCTCGATCTGATCGAGCAGCGCCTTGCCCGCCGGGGTCAGGGTGACGATGCGGGCCCGCTTGTCCTGGCTGCAGCAATGGCGCTCGATCAGCCCCTGCTCCTCGAGCTGACCCAGGGTCCGCATCAGGGAGGGGAGCTCTATCTCCAGGGCCTCGGCCAGGGTCTTCTGGCTGAGGTGGCCGCCGAGGCGGCTGAGTTTCCACAGGGCGGTCCAGCGGGGATGGGTGAGCCCCAGAGGCGCCAGCTCGAGATCGGCCACGGTGCGCCAGAGCCGGTGCAATCGCCCCAGCTGCTCGGCGAGGGAGAGTTCTCGCAACATCTCCAGATCCTTTTTCATGACGGGCACCTCAATTACTTAGCTTGCGAAGCATTATATTTATTTCGCAGGCTAAGTAAATAGTGTGATACAGCTCACGTTCAGGTTTTTTGCCCGGGCCGTGGTGTTTAAGTTTTTATATGGCTTTGCGGGCCAGCTAACCGACAACGGCCGGAGGAGGCGTTAGAGTGGCCACCTTTGAGGTGCGCCAGGCTGGCCATTGACCCGGCGGGGCGACACCCTCACCCTGGGCTTTCCCGTCCGCTGCAAGGTTGAACGATGAAACTGCGCCACCAGCTAGTCACCCTCTCGCTTGGCTTGTCACTGCTGCTGATCCTGATCCTGGGCTGTCTGCTCGCCCTCTTCATGCGCCACCTGCTGGAGAACAACCTGAAGGAGAAGGGGAGCGATCTGGCCCGGGTGCTGGCGGCGGACAGCCGGGTGGTCCAGGCCCTGGAGAAGGGGAGCGATCCCGGGCTGCGGGATTATGTGCAGGGGATCTGCAGCCGCACCGATGCCGCCTACATGGTGGTGACCGACGAACATGCCAGGCGCCTGAGCCACCCCTCGCCCGAGCTGGTGGGCCAGACCTTCCGGGGGGAGGACATCTGGCCTGCACTCCAGTCGCGCGAGAGCTACTGCTCCCGGGACGTGGGCACCCTGGGCCCCGCCATCCGCTGCTTCGCTCCCGTGGTGGGGCCCGATGGCCAGGCCATCGGCGCGGTGGCGGTGGGTTATCTGATGCGCACCGTGGAGGGCACCTATCAGGAGCGGATCGCCCTGCTGGTCGGCGCCATTGCAGCGGTGCTGGGGTGCGGCCTGCTGCTGGCGCTCTGGGTGCAGCACCTGCTGCGCCGCACCCTGCTGGATCTGGAGCCGGAGACCATCGCCAATCGCTTCGCCCAGCAGGATCTGGTGCTGGAGGGGATCTCGGAGGGGATAGTGGCCCTGGACAACCAGCACAGGATCACCATGCTCAACAGCGCCGCCTTCTATCAGTTGCGACTGCCCGGCACTGGGCGCCACGCCCTGCTGGGCCGCTCCCTAGCGGAGCTGGCCCCCGGCCTCGTGCCCACGTTGCAGCAAGGGGGGGCGGTCAGGTTCACCGTGCAGGGGGATGACTTCGTCGGCCACTGGCAGGAGCTCAGCGGTCGCGAGCCGGGGCGCATGCTCATCTTCAGCCGGCCAGACGGCACCGGCAGCCTGGGCATGCAGGTGACCCACCTGCGCCAGTACGGCGAGATGCTGCGCATCCAGACCCATGAATTCGCCAACAAGCTCAGCAGCCTCTCCGGCCTGCTCCAGCTCGGCCACGTGGATCAGGCGGTAGACCTCATCCAGCAGGAGAACGAAGCCTGCCAGAACATGTTGCAGGATCTGCTGCGGGTCATCGAGAACAAGCCGGTGGCCGGGCTCATCCTCGGCAAGTTCAGCCGGGCGCGGGAGCTGGGGGTGGAGCTGGTGCTGGATGCGGGGTCGGCCCTCGGGGAGTATCCGGCCGAGGTGTCGGCGGATCTCATCACCTGCATCGGCAACCTGCTGGACAACGGCATTCGCGCCGCCTGGGGGAACCGCGAGCACGCCGCTCCCAGGGTGCTGCTCTCCCTCGATGATCTGGGGCGGCGGCTGGTGATCGAGGTGGAGGACAGTGGCGAGGGGGTGGACGAGGCGCTGGCGGATCACCTGTTCGACTACGGTGTCAGCCGCCAGACCGGGGATCACGGGGTCGGCCTCTTCCTGGTCAAGAAGACGGTGGCCAGGCGGGGGGGCGTGATAGAATGGCGCCGCACCGCCGAGCAGACGACCCTGTTCGGTATCTATTTGAATAAAAACCAATTGGTGTAAGTCATGAAGCCAATCTTCACGCTGATTATCGAGGATGACGAGCGGATAGGCGCCATGTTGGGGGAGCTGGTCTCCTCCACGGCCGGGTTCTCCCTGATGGGGCGGGCCGGCACCCTGGCCGAGGCGGATCGCCTGATGGCAGGGAGCGAGCCCAGCTTGCTGATGGTCGACATCTCCCTGCCCGATGGCTCGGGCCTGGAGTGGGTGAGCCGGCTGCGCAGCCACAACCGGGAGGTGATGGTGATGATGGTGACCGCCTCCTGCGACGTGGAGACCATACAGCAGGCCCTCAACCTGGGCGTGCAGGACTACGTCATCAAGCCGCTGCGGCTGTTTCGCATCCAGCAGAGCCTGGAGGAGATCCTGGTCCTCCATCGCCGCCTGTGCGAGCCGGGGGAGCTGGCCCAGAGCGACCTGGACCGCCTGATGGGCAAGGCGCGCAACCAGGGGCGGGAGGCGCGGGAAACCCCCAAGGGGATCGACGCCATCACCCTGCGCCAGGTGCTGGATCTGCTGGCGGGGGAGCCGGACAACACCTTCTCCACCGACACCGTGGCCCTGCGCCTCTCCCTGAGTCGCACCACGGCCCGCCGCTACCTGGAGTTTCTGGAGTCAGAAGATCGGCTGGACGTGGAGCTCAACTACGGCCAGCGTGGCCGCCCGGAGCGGCGTTACCACTGGCGCCGGGAGTCGTGACCCCGTCGCGGGCACAACGCCGAAGAGGCCGCGCACACCATGCTGCGCAGATAAAAGGGAGCCTTTGAGCTCCCTTTTGTTTTGCCCCGATGCGACCCGGCCCCTTTATCTGGGGTCGCCCGAGAAGGGGTGCAGGGCGGAGCGGGCGCGCTCGAACAGGGCGATGAGGTGATCCGCCACGGCCCGCACCCGCCGGGAGTGGGCGAGATCGCTGTGGAGCACCAGCCAGATGGGCTGATCCACTCCGAGCTCCGGCAGCAGGCAGACCAGATCAGTCTGGCGGGCCAGGTAGTGGGGCAGCACCGCGAGCCCGAGGCCGGCTTTGGCGGCGGCGAGTTGGGCCGCCAGGGTGCCGGTCTCCACCCGGCAGGGGCGGCCGCGCAGCATGCGGGTCATCCATCTGGCGGCGGGCAGGTGGCTCTGGGTTTCGTTCCAGCCGATGAAGTCATCCTGATCGAAGCTGGCGGCATCCACCCCGGGGCTGCGGGCATCCAGGTAGGCGCCGGTCCCGTAGAGGCCAAAGCCCAGGGTGCCCAGGCGCCGCAGGGTGAGGTGGCCGGCATCGGGCTTGACCATGCGCACCGCGAGATCGGCATCGCGCCGGTGCAGGTTCACCGTCTGCACCCCGGTGACCAGCTCCACCCTCAGCTCGGGGTGCTGGGCAAAGAGCGTCGGCAGGGAGGGGATGATGAGGGGATTGGCCAGGTTCTCTGCGGTGGCGAGGCGCACGGTGCCGGCCACCTGTCCCTGCAACTGCCCCGCCTCGCCAAAGGCCAGCCCCGCATGTTCCAGCGCCTCGGCTCGCTCAAGCAGGGCTTCCCCGTCGTCGGTCAGGCGATAGCCCTGCTGGTGGCGGCTGAACAGGGGCAGGCCGAGGGCCGCCTCCAGCCGGTCCAGGCGCCGGGAGACGGTGGCCACCCCCATGCGAAGGGCGTGGGCGGCACCGCTCAGGGTGCCGCTGCGGGCGATGGCCAGGAAGACGCGGGCGTCGTCCCAGAGCAGGGGATCGTGCATAGCTTTTCCATAATCGGAAGATAGGTTGCCAGTTACCTCTATATCTCATTCATTTTCGGAAGACCATACTCCCCTGCAACTTGTCAGGGAGAAAATGCGATGCAACGACGAACACTGGGAGCCAACCTGCAGGTCTCTGCCCTGGGGCTGGGCTGCATGGGGATGAGCGAATTCTACGGGCCGCGGGACGATGAGACGTCCTTGCGGGTGCTGGCGGAGGCGGTGGAGCGGGGCATCGACCTGCTCGACACCGCCGACATGTACGGCCCCCACCACAACGAGGCGCTGATCGGGCGTTTTCTCGCGACCCGGCGGGGGCAGGTGAAGGTCGCCACCAAGTTTGGCATCGTGCGCCAGCACGGGGAGTACAGGCGTACCCTCGACAACAGTGCCCGCTATGCGCGCCAGAGCTGCGAGGGTTCCCTGCGCCGCCTCGGCATCGAGCAGATCGATCTCTACTATGTGCACCGCCTTGATCCGGCCCATCCCGTCGAGGAGACCATGGCCGGGCTGGCGCAGCTGGTACAGGAGGGCAAGATAGCCCGCATCGGTCTGTGCGAGGTGAGCGAGGCCACCCTGAGGCGCGCCCATGCCGTGCACCCGGTGGCGGCGGTGCAGACCGAATACTCCCTCTGGACGCGGGAGGTGGAGGCGGCGGTGCTGCCCGCCTGCCGGGAGCTGGGGATTGGTCTGGTGGCCTACTCCCCCCTGGGGCGCGGGTTTCTGACCGGGCGTTACCAGCAGGAGGCGGTGTTCGAGGAAGGGGATTTTCGGGCCAGTCTGCCGCGCTTTCAGGGAGAGAACCTCGCCACCAACCGCACCCTGGTGCAGGCGGTCATGGCCCTGGCGCAGCAGAAGGGATGCTCGGCGGCGCAGATAGCCCTGGCCTGGCTGCTGGCGCAATGGGAGGGGATAGTGCCCATCCCCGGCACTCGGCGCCTGACCCACCTGGCGGATAACCTCGGCGCCCTCTCGGTGCGCCTCTCCCCAGCAGAACTCGGGGCCCTGGGACAGGCCATCCGGACCCTGCCGGTGGCGGGGGAGCGCTATACCGCCGAGGGGATGAAGGGGATGAACGCATGAGCGGCTCGCACACGGATCGCCGTGAACGGGCGTTCGCGCTGCTGGCCCGGCTCGATCCCCAGGCGCCCACGCGGGTCGCCGCCAGCCTGGATGCCCTGTCACCGGAGCTTGCCGAGCTGGTGCTGGGGTTTGCCTTTGCCGATGTGCTCGCCCGTCCCGGCATCGATCTCTGCACCCGCGAGATGCTCACGGTGGCGACCCTGATGGGAATGGGCACGGCGCCCGGACAGCTCGAGTTCCATATCCGGGCCGCCCTCAATGTGGGGGTCAGCCGGGAGACCATCATCGAGATCCTGCTCCAGGTCGCCGTCTATGCCGGGGTGCCCGCCTGCATGAATGGCATCAGTGCGGCCCGCAGCGCCTTCGCCGCCCATGACAAGGGACGGGGGGGCAGGGATTAAGGAGGAGACGCCACCCTGGCGAAAAGGTCGGGCGTGCCCTGACGGGGGAAGCAAGAAGGGAGCCGAGGCTCCCTTCTTTCATGGTGCTGGCCGGCTCAAGCCCCTTCCGGCAGAGGACGGCGTACCCTCGGCTTGAGCTGGGAGAGCATGACCCCGGTCAGGATGAGGCCGCCCCCCAGCAGGTGATAGCCGTGGATGGGCTCCCCCAGGGTGATGACGGCGATGAGGGCCGTGCACAGGGGCATCAGGTTCATGAAGACCGAAGTGCGCTCCGCCCCCAGGGTGGCGAGGCCGCGCATCCAGCAGTAGGCGGCGAAGATGGAGGAGGCGAGGCCGGCGAACAGCACCATGCTCCAGCCCTGGGCGGGAATGGCCAGGGAGTCGGCAGAGAGGGCCACCGGGATGAGCAGCAGCACCGCCAGCAGGATCTGCAGGTAGAGGTTGAGCCAGGGGCCGAACGGCAGTTGCCAGCGGCGGATCAGCAGGCCATAGAGGGCATAGCTGGCCGCCCCCAGCAGCATCATGCCGTCGCCGGGGTTGATGCCGCTGTGCAGCAGTGCCAGGGGATTGCCCTGACCCAGCAGCCAGAGCACCCCGAACAGGGAGAGGCTCATGCCGAGCAGCGCCTGCTTGCCCGGCTTCTGGCTAAAGCAGCAGGCCCCGATGAGCAGGGTGAGCAGGGGCAGCAGGGAGCCGATGACCCCCATGTTGGTGGCCGAGGTGCTGTGGGCGGCGTAGTAGGCGAGACACTGATAGAGCACCATGCCGAGCAGGGAGAGCACCAGCAGCTTGCCGAGCCAGGGGCGGATGTCGGCACGGCGGCGCCAGAGCTGCGGCAGGCAGAAGGGGGAGAGCGCGAGGGCGGCGATCACCCAGCGATAGAAGGAGATGGCAGCGGGATCCAGCACGCCGGCGGCGGCCTTGGAGACCACGGTATTGGCGGCCCAGATCAGGATGGCGAGCAGGGGGAAGAGAAAAGGCATAGGCACTCCTTGGTACGATGGGGAGAGTCTAGCCTTGTCTTGAACGAGGTAAGTAGCGTAAATAAGACATGTCATAACCGCTTTGGGACAATCTGCATGGGCACCCTCACCCTGGCCGAGCAGGATCGCCTGCTGGCCGACCCCAACCCCCTCTACTTTCGCTACAGCCAGATCCAGGGGGGCAACGCCTGCGCCGAGCACGCCCACCCCTGGGGTCAGCTCAGCCTCATCAGCCTGGGGGTCATGGTGGTGGAAGTGGGGGGAGAGCGGCTGGTGGCGCCTCCGGACTACCTCATCTGGGTGCCGGCGGACCTGCCCCACACCGCCTTCAACGAGCAGACCCTGGATTACACCTCCATCTACGTCAGCCACGCCCTGGCACCGCGCCTGCCACGGGAACCCCAGCTGCTGGCCCTCACCCCCTTGCTGCGGGCCCTGCTGGAGGACTTCACCCAGCGCCGGGTCGGCCACATGGAGGATGAGTGGGATGCCCGTCAGGGTGAGCTCTTCATCGAGAAGCTGGCCCGCACCCGTTGCCAGCCGAGCTACCTGCCCCAGAGCCGGGATCGCCTGCTGGCACCCTTGCTGGCGGCATTGCAGGCGGCGCCGGAGGACAACCGCACGCTGGTGGAGTGGGCCAGGGCGCTGCACACCACGGAGCGCACCCTGGCGCGGCGTTGCCAGAAGGAGCTTGGCATGAGCCTGGGCCAGTGGCGCACCCGGCTGCGGCTGGTGAAGGCGCTGGACTGGCTGCGGGGCGAGATGCCGGTGCAGGAGATCGCCTGGCGCCTCGGTTACGCCTCCACCTCGGCTTTCATCGCCATGTTCCAGCGCGAACAGGGCTGCGCCCCCCAGCGCTATCGCCAGCAGCTGGGCCAACCCGTGGCCTGAACCGCATGAAAAAGGGCGCCCGCAGGCGCCCTTGTGGATCACGAGATGGGCTTAGAAGAAGCCGAGGGGGTTGATGTCGTGGCTCACCAGCAGGTTCTTGGTGTTCTGGTAGTGGTCCAGCATCATCTTGTGGGTCTCGCGACCGATCCCCGACTTCTTGTAGCCGCCAAAGGCCGCATGGGCCGGGTAGGCGTGGTAGCAGTTGACCCAGACCCGGCCGGCCTGGATGCCGCGCCCCATGCGCCAGGCCAGATTGCTGTCCCGGGTCCACAGGCCCGCCCCCAGCCCGTACTGGGTGTCGTTGGCAATGGCCAGGGCATCCGCCTCGTCCTTGAAGGTGGTGACCCCGAGCGCCGGCCCGAAGATCTCCTCCTGGAACACCCGCATCTTGTTCTGGCCCGAGAAGATGGTGGGCTGGATGTAGAAGCCCCCCTCCAGCCCGCTCACCTTGGCCGGGCCGCCGCCCAGCAGCATCTTGGCCCCTTCGCCGCGGCCGATCTCCATGTAGCTCAGGATCTTGTCGAACTGCTCGCGGGACGCCTGGGCCCCCACCTGGGTCGTGGTGTCGAGGGGGTTGCCCTGCACTATGGTGCGGGCGCGGGCCAGCACCCGGTCCATGAAGTCGTCATAGATGCTGGCCTGCACCAGGGCGCGGGAGGGGCAGGTACACACCTCGCCCTGGTTGAAGAAGGTCATCAGCATCCCTTCCACCGCCTTGTCGATGTAGCTGCTCTCGTGCTGCATCACGTCGGCGAAGTAGATGTTGGGGGACTTGCCACCGAGCTCCACGGTGGAGGGGATCAGCTTGTCGGCGGCGCAGCGCAGGATATGGGCGCCCACCTCGGTGGAGCCGGTAAACGCCAGCTTCTGGATCCGGTTGCTGGTGGCGAGCGCCTGGCCCGCCTCGGCGCCGAAGCCGTTGACCACGTTGACTACGCCAGGGGGCAGGATGTCCTTGATGAGATCCATCATCAGCATGATGGTGACCGGGGTCTGCTCGGCGGGCTTGAGCACGCTGCAGCAGCCGGCCGCCAGTACCGGGGCCAGCTTCCAGGCGGCCATCAGCAGGGGGAAGTTCCACGGGATGATCTGGCCGACCACCCCGATGGGCTCCTTGAAGTGGTAGCTGACGGTGTTCTGGTCCAGCTCGGCGGCGGAGCCCTCCTGGGCGCGGATGCAGCCGGCGAAGTAGCGGAAGTGATCCACCACCAGGGGCAGGTCGGCGGCCAGGGTCTCGCGCACCGCCTTGCCGTTCTCCCAGGTCTCGGCGACGGCGAGCCGCTCAATGTTCTGTTCGATGCGATCGGCGATGCGCAGCAGCAGGTTGCTGCGCTCGGTGACGCTGGTCTTGCTCCAGCTGGCGAACGCCTTGTGGGCCGCGTCCAGGGCGAGCTCGATGTCGGCGGCGTCGGAGCGGGCCACCTCGCAGAACACCCGGCCATCCACCGGCGAGATGTTCTCGAAATAGCGGCCGGCGCGCGGCGCCACCCAGTCGCCACCGATGAAGTTGTCATAACGGGATTTGAAGCTGACCAGGGCACCTGCCTGACCGGGAGCGGTATAAATCATCTCATCATCCTTATGTGTGTGTGGTCCTGACCGGCCTGGCGGGCAGTCCGGTTGCTTCCTGTCATCGCAAGGGGCGTGCCAGCGGGCGGCGCTCTACACAAAAAGGTTGCAAAAACGTTATCAAACGGGGTGCCAAGGGGTATCTTGGTTAACCAGTGCCCCCCAGGGCGGCCCCCGAACTGTGCCGTTTCTGAACATCGGGTGTGACACTGTGCCGTTTGTGAACAGGAGACGTGATGAAGGCGCTCCCCCAAGGCGGCCCTATTCGCGAGTGTGTAGAAGGAGGTGTGATGAGCGAGTTGCCTCAATCCGGTGCCAGCCCAATCCAGCGCTCCTGGGAGCGCTGCCTGCATCAGGGGCTGAGCCGCCAGCAGAGCGCCGAGCTGGACTTGCTGCCCCAGGGGGAGCTGTCGGCTCGCCAGGAGCAGCACAGGACGCTCATCGCCTGCTTCCAGCGCTTCGTGCTGCCGCTCTTTGGCCAGTTGCTGGCAGGCAGACCCTGTCGTCTGCTGCTGTGTGACGGCGAGGGGGCCATCCTCGCGGTGAGCGGAGACGACCGGTTTGCCCGCCATGCCGAGCGCATTTTTTTGCGCAGCGGCGCCCGCTGGGGGGAGGCGAGCAAGGGCACCAACGCCATCGGCACCGCGCTGGCCGAGCAGAGCGAGGTGCAGGTGCTGGGGGCGCAGCACTTCTTCGCCCAGCACAGTTTTCTCAGTTGCAGCGCCTGCCCCCTGCTTGGGCCTGACGGGCAACTGCTCGGCGTGCTCGACATCTCCACCGATGCGGCCCACCACGGCGGCGACATGCTGGGCACCGTGCGCCTCCTGGCCATGACCCTGGAAAACGCCCTGCTGGCCCGCCAGCCGGGCTGGCTGGTGGATCTCGATCCCCAGAGTCTCTGGTCTGCCCGCCTGCTGCTGGGGGAGGGGGGCGAGCTGCTCGGGGCCAACCGGGCCGGTCGGCTCTGGCTCGGCCAGCACCCCTTCGACGGTCAGCAGTTGCTGCGCGAGCGCCGCGGCCTGCGGCTGGTGTCGGAGGCGGGGGAGCGCGCCGCCATGCTCCCCCTGCCGAGCGCGGTTGAGGAGGGGGGATCGCAGGCGCAGCAGGTGCCGCTCAAGATGCTGGAGCGGGGCATCTCATTGCTCATCGAGGGGGAGACCGGCAGCGGCAAGGAGCACCTGGTGCGCACCCTGCACGCCAGCTCGAGCCGTCGGGAGCGGCCTCTGGTGTGCGTCAACTGCGGCGCCCTGCCGGCGGAGCTGGTGGAGGCCGAGCTGTTCGGCTACGTGGGGGGGGCCTTCAGCGGTGCCCGCAGCCAGGGCAGCCAGGGCTATCTGCGCGCCGCCCACGGCGGCATCCTGATGCTGGATGAAATTGGCGAGCTGCCGCTCCAGGCCCAGACCCGGCTGCTGCGGGTGTTGCAGGAGCGCGTCGTCACCCCGGTAGGCAGCCACAGACCCGAGGCGGTGGATTTCTGGCTGGTCAGCGCCAGCCATCGGGATCTGGCGGCCATGGTGGCGGCCGGCACCTTTCGCGAAGATCTCTACTACCGCATCTGCGGCTGGCGCCAGCAACTGGCACCCCTGCGGGCCTGGTCGGTGCCCGAGCGTCAGGGGTTGATCCTGAACCTGCTCGCCCAGATGGACCCGGCGCTACAACTGAGCCGGGAGGCGGAGCAGCGGTTGCTGGCTCACCCTCTGCCCGGCAACGTGCGCCAGCTCAAACAGGCGCTGGAGGTGGCCTGTGTACTGGCAGAGGGGCAGGGCTGGATTGAACCTGCCCATCTGCATCTGCCCGCCGTGGAGGGGGGAGCGAGCTCACCTTTGGGAGGGAGTACCCTGCGCGAGCAGAGCCGGCAGCGGGTGCAGCAGACCCTGGCAGAGTGCGGCGGCAACGTGAGCGAGGCGGCGCGCCGCCTCGGCATCAGTCGCACCACCCTCTATCGGGCGCTGCGGGAGGAGGGGTGAAGGGTGTCGCGCCGTCCAGCGCTTGTGTAGACTGCGGTGGCAAGGACGTTTTTTCGTTATGTTTCCATCGCAGGGAGTGCGCAATGACCCATCTTACGACTGACGAGGCCCCCCGCCTCTCTCCCGGCTGCTGGCCGATGCCGCTTGCGCCCCATGGGGCCCGTGCCGGCTAGTCGGCACCCGTCTGCGCCCGGTGCGGCGCGTGTAATAACCTTGGATCTGGATCAGCGCGGTCCGACGCTTCAAGGTGTAGGGTAAAAGCCCTTTTTCAGGTGTGATACCGATGATCCCTTCCTATTCCCGCATGACGACGCTGTTGTTCTGGTGCCTGCTGGCGGCGAGCCTGCTGGCCATGGTGTTATTCGAATTCGGACCCGAGCGGCGGCTCGACATCCTGAGCCAGGCCGGTTTGTCCGTGCGTGCCCAGGATGACAGGGCCCACAAGGGCTCCTCCGTCGCCACCCTGAGTCAGGGGGGCGACAGACCCGCCATCCAGTGCACCCTGCGAAGCCAATATGCCTATCCTTTCTGCGAGCTGGTTCTGACCCTGACCGACCCCGAGCGGGGGCTGGATCTTTCCGGCTTCACCGGGGTGCGGGTGAGGCTGGATGTAGAAGGGCAGGGGGGACAGGCCTGGCGCCTTTATCTGCGCAACTACGATCCCGTCTATTCGACGCGGGAAGACGAGAGTTCCCACAAGTTCAACGAAGTGCTCTTCACCGCCAGGGATTTTGGTCGTGAGCAGGATGTCCCCCTGAATGTCTTTGCCCCCAGCTCCTGGTGGGTGCAGCAGTACGACATTCCGCTGGTCCAGCAGGGGCCGGATCTGCACCATGTCTATGCCATCGAGATCGCCTCCGATGACAAGATGCTGCCGGGGGAGTACCGGTTGCGGCTCGAGCGTCTGGAGTTCTATGGCCGCTGGTGCAAGCCGGGGGACTTCTATCGCTACCTGCTGCTGGGGTGGCTTGTCTACGGCGTGCTGCTCTTCCTGGTCCAGAATCTGATGTTTGGCGATCGGCTGCGCAAGGCCAGGGAGGCGCGCCTCGCGGCTGAAGCCCTGAGTGCGAGCCTGTGCGAGCAGAACCGGCGCACTGAGGAGGAGGCCCGCTACGATCCCCTGACCGGGGCCCTCAACCGGCTCGGCGGCGAAAAGCTGCTCGGGGAGCTCGGCGAGATGCCGCTCTCTTTCATCTATATCGACATCGATCACTTCAAGGGGGTCAACGACGGTCACGGCCACCCGGTGGGGGACGAGGTGCTCAAGCACATGGTGAGCGAGCTGCTGCGCCATTGCGACAGCCTGTGCCGACTGGTGCGCTGGGGCGGGGAGGAGTTCGTGCTGGTCTGTCTCCATTACGACGAGGGACGGGCCGCCGCCCTGGCGGAGCGGCTGAGAGGGGCGCTGGAGGGGTACAGGCACTGGCCGCTGGGGCTCGGGATCACCGCCTCCTTCGGGGTGGCCGAGCGGCGCAAGGATAGCCTGGAGCAGGCGCTCAAGCGGGCCGACGAGGCGCTCTATCAGGCCAAGCAGAATGGTCGCAACCGGGTGGAGGTGGCGCCCGACTGATCCGGCGCTGGAGCCCATGGCCGGGCGGGGCTATCATGCGCCCCATCATCCATCCGAGGAGAGATGCCATGGCACAACACATTGGCGCCCTGACGCTGCTGGTGGCGGATTACGACGAGGCCATCACCTTCTTCACCCGGGGAATGGGCTTCGAGCTATTGGAAGACACCCCCCTCGACGAGCCGGGCAAACCGGGCAAACGCTGGGTGCGGGTCGCTCCCAAGGGGGCTCCCGGTTCCGCCCTGCTGCTGGCCCGCGCGGCCAACGAGGAGCAGCGCGCCGCCATCGGTCGCCAGGGGGGCGGTCGGGTCTTCCTGTTCCTCGAGACAGACGACTTCTGGGGCGATTACGAGCGGATGCAGGCCTATGGCGTTCATTTTTGTGAACAGCCGCGCCTCGAACCTTACGGCACCGTGGTGGTGTTCGAGGACATCAGTGGCAATCGCTGGGACCTGCTGCAACTCGCTGCTGCCAACTGAATCTGAAAACGTTTATCATCCCGCCCGTCATAAAGTCATAAAAGTGTCACAGAAAGTTCTAATAATTGGCGCACCCATCTTCACAGAGGAGAGAGAAGGGATATGGCTAAGCGAATTCTGGTGGTCGAGGACGAGGCACCGATCCGCGAAATGCTCTGCTTCGTGCTTGAGCAGAAGGGATATGAAACAGTAGAAGCAGAAGATTACGCCGATGGACTGGCAAAGGTGCGCGAACCCTACCCCGAACTCATCGTGCTGGACTGGATGATGCCAGGTGGCAGTGGTATCCAGTTCCTCAAGCAGCTCAAGCAGGATGAGATGACTCGCCAGATCCCGGTGGTGATGCTGACCGCCCGGGGCGAGGAAGAGGACAAGGTGCGCGGGCTCGAGGCCGGTGCCGACGACTACATCACCAAGCCCTTCTCCCCCAAGGAGCTCACCGCCCGCTTGCACGCCGTGATGCGCCGTGTCTCTCCCACCTCGGTGGACGAGGTGATCGAGGTGCAGGGGCTAAAGCTGGATCCCGTTTCCCACCGGGTCAGTGCCGAGGAGAAGGCCCTCGACATGGGGCCGACCGAATTCAAGCTGCTGCACTTCTTCATGACCCACCCCGAGCGGGTCTACAGCCGCGAGCAGTTGCTCAACAACGTCTGGGGTACCAACGTGTATGTCGAGGACAGGACGGTGGACGTGCACATTCGCCGCCTGCGCAAGGCCATCGAAGAGACGGGGCACGACAGATTGATCCAGACGGTGCGCGGGGCCGGCTACCGCTTCTCGACCCGTCTCTAGGTCAGGGCCAGTGCCGCCAGCGCCTGCCGGCGGGCATTGGACCCGGCTCTTTGCTGTCTCTAGGAGATCTTAATGTTGCAACCTTACGCCTGGCGGCGACAGTTGTGGCGAATGGCGTTCTTCTACAGCCCCTTCGTCTTGGTAGGTTGGTTAATCGATCATCTCGTTCTCTGCCTGCTGGTGGCCACTGTGCTGCACCTGGTCTGGCACTACCGCTTCCAGAAGCGGCTGTCGGACTGGCTGTGGCACGATCGCAGCCTGGTGCCGCCCCACGGCAGCGGCAGCTGGGAGCACATCTTCAACGGCATCTACAAGTTGCAGCAGCGTCACCGGGCCCGGCGCCGGGAGCTGGCGGGCCTCATCCGCCGTTTTCGGGAAGGGGCGGAGGCGCTGCCCGATGCGGCCGTGGTGTTTCGCACCGACGGCAGCATCCTCTGGTGCAATCGGCTGGCGGAGCAACTGCTCGGCTTTCGCTGGCCCGAGGATGCCGGCCAGCACATCGGCAACCTGATCCGTCACCCCGCCTTCGTCGCCTATCTTGGCAAGGGGCAGTATGACGAGCCGTTCGAGATGCACTCCCCCATCAACGAGGAGAAGTTCCTCGAATTTCGCATCATGCCCTATGCGGAGGACCAGGCCATGCTGGTGGTGCGGGATGTGACCCGGCTGCGCAGCCTGGAGAAGACGCGCAAGCACTTCGTCTCCAACGTCTCTCACGAGCTGCGCACCCCCCTCACCGTGCTCAAGGGGTATCTGGAGATGACCGAGGAGCCGCCGCCCCCCGCCATGTGGGCCAAGGCGCACAAGGTGATGATGGAGCAGACGATCCGCATGGACAATCTGGTCAACCAGCTGCTCACCCTGTCGCGCATCGAGGCGGCGCCCACCGTGGATCTCTCCCATCTGGTGGACATGCCCGCCATGCTGGGGCTGCTGGAGCAGGAGGCGCGGGCGCTCTCCGGCGAGCGGGCCCACGAGATCGTCTTCATGGTCCAGCCCAATCTGCTGGTGCGCGGGGATCAGGATCAACTGCGCAGCGCCGTCTCCAACCTGGTCTACAACGCCATCCACTACACCCCGGCGGGGCGCAAGATCACCGTGGAGTGGCGCAAGCAGGGGAGCATGGCGCTGTTTGCGGTGCAGGATGAAGGGGAGGGGATCCCCCCCGAGCATCTGGCGCGGCTCACCGAGCGGTTCTATCGGGTCGACAAGGCCCGCTCGCGCCACACCGGAGGGTCCGGGCTCGGCCTTGCCATCGTCAAGCATGCCCTGAGTCATCACGATGCCCATCTCGATATCGAGAGCCGGGTCGGTGCGGGCAGCCGCTTCAGCTTTCTCATTCCCGCCCGCATGGTGCTGGTGAAATAATATTTTGTGTCAATGTGTTAGCAACGAGAGAAGGGCTGCATCGCAGCCCTTTTTTCATCCGGGCCACTCTCGGCCCATGTCATCAAAGTGTCATATAAATTCCATAAATTTGTCACTGCCAGGCCAGATACTGGCGCCGTCTTAAAGAACGGACCTTCTGTAACACTGGAGAAGGAGTGGTGCTGGCCCACGGATCATTGCGATCGGGTGTCAACCACGTTTAGACGTCAACCTGACGATTGCCTTCTGCAACCTTGGACTTGGAGAGATTGGATGAAACTCAACAAACTGGCTGGTGTCATCGGATTCACCGCAGCAACCCTGTTTTCTGTCAGCGCTCTTGCTGCCGGTGTGGATAAAGACCTGCCGGAATACACACCGACCAGCGGCATCTCGGGCAACCTGTCCTCTGTCGGCTCGGACACCCTGGCCAACATGATGACCCTGTGGGCCGAAGAATTTAAGCGCATGTATCCCAACGTCAACGTGCAGATCCAGGCCGCCGGTTCTTCCACCGCACCGACTGCCCTGACCGAGGGCGTCGCCCAGTTTGGCCCCATGAGCCGCGCCATGAAGGCCGGTGAAGAGGAGGCATTCGAGAAGCGCTACGGCTACAAGCCGACCGCCATCCGCGTCGCCGTCGATGCCCTGGCCGTGTTCGTCAACAAGGACAACCCCATCAAGGGGCTGACCATGTCGCAGATCGACGCCATCTTCTCCAGCACCCTCAAGTGCGGCGAAGCCAAGGCGGCCACCAAGTGGTCTGATCTGGGTCTGGACGGCAGCTGGTCCGGCAAGGATCTGCAACTGTTCGGTCGCAACTCCGTGTCCGGCACCTACGGTTACTTCAAGGAACACGCCCTGTGCAACGGTGACTTCAAGAGCGGCGTGAACGAGCAGCCGGGCTCCGCCTCCGTGGTACAGTCCGTTTCCTCCTCCCTGAACGGCATCGGCTACTCCGGTATCGGCTACGTCACCTCCGGCGTACGCGCCGTTCCGCTCTCCAAGGATGGCAAGACCTTCATCGAGGCGAGCTCCGACAACGCCATCACCGGCAAGTACCCGCTGTCGCGCTTCCTGTACGTCTACGTGAACAAGCATCCGAACAAGCCGCTCTCCCCGATGGAGCAGGAGTTTGTGAAGATGATGCTCTCCAAGGCGGGCCAGACCATCGTTGCCAAGGACGGCTATGTGCCGGTCCCGGCCAAGGTGGTTCAGGCCGACCTGAAGAAGCTGGGCATCATGTAACAGAACATGCCCTTGCAGAAAAACGAGCCCCATGCGGGCTCGTTTTCATTGGTGCGCCCCAGGATCTTTTTGGTCGCAGGGCGCAGCGCCCGGCTTGCGCCGGGCGGCGGCATTTCCGAGAATAGGGCAACTTCACGGCAAAGGACCCTCTCATGCGCTCATCTTCCCTCTCCAGACTGGCCCTGACGGCCTTGTGCAGCGCCCTGCTGGCCGGCTGCGCCCAGTCACCGACCGGTCGCAACCAGATGCTGCTTTTCTCCCCCCAGCAGATGAACCAGCTGGGTGCCGATTCCTTCACCCAGATGAAGCAGCAGGAGAAGGTGAGCACGGATGCCAGGATGAATGCCTATGTGGGCTGCGTGGCCAAGGCGGTGACCGCCCAGGTGCCTGCCAGCTATGGCATCACCAGCTGGGAGGTGGTGGTGTTCGACTCCAAGGAGATCAACGCCTTCGCCCTGCCCGGCGGCAAGATAGGCGTGTATAGCGGCCTGCTGAAAGTCGCCAAGAATCAGGACCAGCTCGCCACCGTCATCGGTCACGAGCTGACCCACGTGCTGGCCCAGCACTCCAACGAGCGCCTCTCCCGGGATCAGTTGACCGGTATCGGGCTGGCGGTGGCGGACGCCGCCATCGGCAGCAGCGACAGCCTCGGGGGTGCTGCCACCATGGCCGCCCTGGGCCTCGGGGTCCAGGTGGGGATAGCCCTGCCTTATGGCAGAACCCAGGAGAGCGAAGCGGACCGGCTCGGTCTCGAGCTGATGGCCCGCGCCGGGTTCAACCCTGCCGAAGCCGTCACCCTGTGGCAGAACATGAGCGCCGCCTCCGGTGGCAAGGCACCGCCCCAGCTGCTCTCCACCCACCCCAGCGACCAGAGCCGGATCGCCAACCTGCAGGCCCAGCAGGCCGAAGTGCAGCCCCTGTACCAGCAGGCGAAAGCATCAGGGCTGGTTCCCCAGTGCAAGGCGTAAGCCTGCGCCTGGCGCGTCCCGCCGATGCCGCCGCCATGACGGTGATGCAGCGGGCGAGCTGGCTGGCGGCCTACGGGGAGGTGCTGGGGGCCGACATGCTGGCCCAGCTGGCGGTGACCGACCACCTGCAGATCTGGCGACATCGGCTCGCCGAGCCCGGCCCCGTTCCCATGCTGGTCTGTCAGGACGACGTGGTCATCGGCCTGCTCTACTGGCAGCCCTCTTTGGAGGAAGGCTTGATGACGGCGCGGATCCGGGCGCTCTACCTTCATCCCGATCATTGGCGTCAGGGTCATGGCAAACGGCTGTGGCAGGCGGTGGCGGTGCAGATGCGCCGGGCCGGTTGCGAGTGCGTCAGGCTCTGGCTGCTGGATGGCAATTACATCGGCGAGGGATTCTACCTGCGCCGCGGCTTCATGTTCGACGGTCAGGAGCGCACCCTGATGAGCCTCGGACAACCTTGCCAACAGCGACAAATGTTCCGTTTGCTTTGAGCTGGCTCCCGTTTTTCGCCCTCGGTCACTTTATTTTTTTTGCGAATTAATACAATGTACCCCATTTGGACAGACTGAGGTGGCCGGGTCCACCGCAAGGGAGTGTGGCATGTACTACGGATTTGACATTGGCGGCACCAAGATAGCGTTCGCTGTGTATGACGGCGCCTTGAATCTCTGTCACGAGGAGCGCATGAGCACTCCCGGCAATGATTACGAAGGGTTGCAGCAGCTGATCCGCGAGCGGGTCGAGGCGGCGGATGCGCGCTTCGGGGTGAAAGGGGTCGTCGGCATCGGGTTTCCGGGGATACTCAATCGCCTCGACGGGAGCATAGTGGCGGCCAACCTGCCCGCCATCCATGGCCGCCATCTGGGGGCGGATCTGGCCGAACTGCTGGGCCGACCGGTCAAGGTCGACAATGACGCCAACTGTTTCCTCTGGTCGGAAGTGCATCAGGGGGCCGCAGACGGTGCTGGCAGCGCCCTCGGCGTCACCATAGGCACCGGCATCGGCGGCGCCGTCTACCTGGCGGGCAAGCTCATCCAGGGGCGCAACTGGCTGGCGGGGGAGATAGGTCACTACCCGCTGCCCGCCACCATCCTGATGAAATACCCGGATTTGCCCCGTCCCCGCTGTGGCTGCGGGCGCCTGGTCTGTTTCGAAACCTATGCGTCGGGCACGGGCCTGGAGCGGCTATACCACCATGTTCATGGGGAACGGGTGAGCGGCCACCAGATCGTCGCCCGTGCCGATGCCCGTGAGGCGGCGGCCCTCTCGACCATCGACTGCTGGCTCGAGATCATCGCCGCCGGCCTCGCCACCGCCATCTCGGTGATTGATCCCGATGTGGTGGTGCTGGGGGGCGGCCTGAGCGCCCTGCCAGCCCTCTATGAGGAGTTGCCCAAACGTCTGCCCGGCCACCTGCTGCCCGGTGTCGCCCTGCCGGCGATCCGCGAGGCCCGCTTCGGTGGAGCCGGCGGTGTGCGCGGTGCAGCCCTGCTCAATCTGTGAGATCGGACAGAGGGTCTGATCTCCCCGAACAAGGAGTCATCATGACCCGTCTTGAAATCTGTATCGACAACCTCGAATCCCTGTTCACCGCCCAAGCAGCCGGCGCAGATCGCATCGAGCTCTGCTCTGCGCTGGGGCTGGGTGGCCTCACTCCCTCCTATGGCTTTATGCAGCTGGCTGCCCGCCACGCCACTGTGCCGGTGTACGCCATGATCCGTCCACGCGCCGGAGATTTTTGCTTCAACGACGGCGAGTTCGAGATGATGCTCTTGGATATCGCGGCCGCTCGTGCTGCGGGCCTGCAAGGGGTGGTGGTCGGTCTGCTGGATGAAGATGGACGGGTACCCGAAGGCAAGCTCCGGCAACTGGTCGAGGCGGCGGGGCCGCTCGGCGTCACCTTCCATCGGGCCATCGATCTCTCCTCCGACTGGCGGCTGGATCTCGAGACGATCGTCGCGGCGGGTTGCGAGCGCATTCTGAGCTCCGGCCATGCGCCGACCGCGCTGGCGGGGCTCGAAACCCTGCAGGCCATGCACCAGGCGCTGGCGGGACGGGCCAGCCTGATGCCGGGGGCCGGGGTCAACGCCGACAACGTGCGCACCATCATCGAATTCACCGGCGTCAATGAAGTGCACATGTCCGGCATGGGCTGGCGCGGCGGCATGGTGCCCCATGGTGTGAACATGGGCACCTCTGACGATGGCCGGGTCAATATCACCGACGGCGCCAAGGTCGCGGCGGTGAGGGCACTGCTGGACAAGGCCTGATGCAGACCGTGCGGCGCCATGGTGCCTCTCTCTGTGACGTCAACATGGGCACCTCGGACGACGGCCGGCTCAACATCACCGACGGCGCCAAGGTCGCGGCGGTGAGGGCACTTCTGGACAAGGCCTGATGCAGACCGTGCGGCGCCATGGTGCCGCTCTCTGTGACGTCAACATGGGCACCTCGGACGACGGCAGGGTCAACATCACCGACGGCGCCAAGGTCGCGGCGGTGCGGGCTCTGTTGGACAGGGCCTGATACAGACCGTGCGGCGGCATGGTGTCCCTCCCTGCGGGGTCAACATGGGGACCTCGGACGATGGCCGGGTCAATATCACCGACGGCGCCAAGGTCGCGGCGGTGCGGGCCCTGCTTCAGGCCTGAGGAGGGATTGGCGCAGCCGTCTCTTCCCCCTTAGCCCCTCGCGGGAGAAGGGCCCGGGGATGAGGGGCGGATGTGAACTCCCTCCCAGAGGCTGGGAAATCAGGACCGTCGCCCGCAGCACCTCGCGAAAAAGTCTGATATCATCCCAACTCTTTTACCCTCAGGACCCGGAGCAACTTCTCAATGTCCCAATACGACTCTATCGAACAGAAGGCCAGCTATGGCATCGGCCGCAACATGGGTGATCAGCTGGCGCAGCAAGCCTTCGCCGGCCTGGATATCCCGGCCCTGCAACAAGGTCTGGCAGATGCCCTGAACGGTCTGGAGTTCGCGGTCAGCCGTGACGATATCAACGAGGCCTTCCAGGTCATCACTGCCCGCATGCAGGAAGAGCAGGAAGCCGCCGCCAAGGCCGCTGCCGCCGAAGGCGAAGCCTTCCTGGCCGACAACGCCAAGCGTGCCGGCGTGAAGGTGACCGACTCCGGTCTGCAATACGAAGTCATGGTCGAAGGCAATGGCGCCGTCCCGGTGGCCGGTCAGTCCGTGCGTGTGCACTACCACGGCACCTTCACCCACGGCGGCGTGTTCGACAGCTCCGTCGCCCGCGGCCAGCCGGCCGAATTCCCGGTGACCGGCGTGATCGCCGGCTGGGTGGAAGCCCTGCAGCTGATGCCGGTTGGTTCCAAGTGGAAGCTCTACATTCCGCAGGATCTGGCCTACGGTGCCCGTGGCGCCGGCTCCATCCCGCCGTACTCCGCCCTGGTCTTCGAAGTGGAGCTGCTGGACATCCTGTGATCCGGCTGGCGTGATGCAAACGGCGACCCCAGGGTCGCCGTTTGTTTTGGTGGCGCGCAGACGGGCCATGGGCCTTCACCCGGGATTTGGATATAGTCAGAGCGTCGTCCATTCCGGCCATGTGAGGGAGACACGCCATGTCAGCCATCATCGAGGTCGTCGATCTCGTCAAGCACTTCCCCGGGGTAAAGGCGGTGGACGGGCTCAACTTTGCCATTCCCGCCGGCAGCTGCTTCGGCCTGCTCGGCCCGAACGGGGCGGGCAAGACCACCACCATAGAGCTGCTGGAGGGGATCCTCACCCCGGACAGCGGCGAGATCCTGTTTCACGGCGCGCCACGCGGCCCCGACTATCGTTCCCGCATCGGCATCCAGTTCCAGCACACCGCGCTGCAGGATTTTCTGACGGTGCGCGATACCCTGCGCCTGTTCGCCAGCCTCTATCCCAACCCCCTGCCGCGGGAGCTGCTCATCGAGCTGTGCGCCCTCGGCGAGTTCATCGACAGGGACAGTCGCAAGCTCTCCGGCGGCCAGCGCCAACGCCTGCTGCTGGCCCTGGCCCTGCTCGGGGATCCCGAGCTGCTGTTTCTGGACGAGCCCACCACCGGGCTGGATCCCCAGGCGCGCCATCACTTCTGGCAGCGCATCGAGGCGATCAAGGCCCAGGGCAAGACGGTGGTGCTCACCACCCACTACATGGACGAGGCCCAGCAGCTGTGCGATCGGATTGCCATCGTCGATCACGGTCACCTGCTCAGCCTGGATACCCCTGCCGCCCTGCTGGCCCACCACTTCGACGGCGTGCTGGTGCGCCTCGGGGATCACCCGGCCCTCGCCGGGCTCGGCTATGCGCTGCGCCCCTGCGGCGATCAGGTGGAGCTAAGCTGTCCCGACGTGGCGGCCCTGCTGCCAAGGCTGCTGAGTCTGGGCGTGCCGCTCACCGGCATGCAGGTGCGCTCCCCCAACCTGGAGGATCTCTTTTTGCACCTGACCGGCCATAGCCTGCGGAGCGGCGCATGAGAGGGATGACCGAGTTCTGTCTGACCGTGGCCTCCGAGCTGCGGTACGCCTTGCCGACATGCAATCCCGGGAGTGGACGATGAAGGGATCCCTCAAGCGCATCGGGGCGCTCTTCTATGCCCGCACCCTCGAGTTCGTACGCGATCGCGCGGCCCTGGTGTGGAACCTGCTTTTCCCGCTCCTGCTGGTCATCGGCTTCTCCCTCATCTTCTCCGGCCCGCCCAAACCGCTGGTGCAGATCGGGGTGGTGGGGGAACTGCCCGCAACCTATGCCCCGCTGCGCGCCGTGCCGCTGCTCAAGATCATCCCCTATGACGAGGCGTCGAGAGGCCAGTTCAAGGTCCGTCACCATCAGCTGGACCTGCTGCTCTCACCCGCCGGGGGGCGTTACTGGATAAACCCGGACGCTCCTCAGGGGGCCATGGCCGAGTATCTGCTGCGCCAGGCGGTGCAGGTGCCCTTGCAAAGAGAGACCCTGAGCGGGCGCGCCATCCGCTACGGCGACTGGCTGCTGCCCGGGGTGATCGGCATGAACCTGATGTTCTCCGGCCTGTTCGGGGTCGGGTTCGTCATCGTGCGTTATCGCAAGAACGGGGTGCTGAAACGGCTGCGAGCCACGCCGCTCGGCGCGCTGGAGTTTCTCTTCGCCCAGTTGCTGTCACGGGTGCTGATCAGCCTGGTGGTGAGCCTGCTGGTCTTCTGCGCGGCCTACTGGCTGCTGGATGTGCCCCTCATCGGGTCGGGGTGGCTGCTGCTGGTGATCGCCCTGGCGGGAGGAACGGCCATGGCCTCCTTTGGCCTGCTCATCGCCGCTCGCCTGCAGAACGAGGAGCTGGCGAGCGGTTTGCTCAATCTCATCAGCTTGCCCATGATGTTTTTATCCGGTGTCTGGTTCTCGCTGGAAGGCGCGCCCGCCTGGCTGCAGCAGCTTGCGGCCAGGCTGCCCCTCAGCCAGATCATCGAAGCAGCCCGCGCCGTGATGCTGGAAGGGGCGGGATGGCAGGAGGTGGCAGGCCCTCTGGGTCAGGTCATGGTGTTCGCCCTGGTGTGCATCTCGCTGGGAGCCATGCTGTTCAAATGGAGTGCAAAATGAAACCTGTTCTGTGGTTGTTGCTGGTGGCGGTCTTGCCTGTGCAGGCAGGTACCCTGCGTTGCAAGAACGCCTTGCTGACCGAGGGAGACACCACGGCAGAGCTGCTGGTTCGCTGTGGCCAGCCGATGCTCAAGGAAGATCTCACCCGCTTCGAGGAGAACGGCTTCGGGGCGAGAGTGACGGTCAAGTATGCCGAGCGCTGGACCTACAACTTCGGCAAGCGGGAATTCATGCAGTTTGTCACCGTCGAAAACGGCGTCATCACCGACATTGCGGATGGTCCACGGGGAGGATGACCTCCTGGTTTTCTGAAGCCCAGCCTGCGGGAGATGAGGTCGCCATTTCCCCACCTTTTAGCTCCTTTTCTGTTGCTTTTCCCTGCCTGTTATCGCCATTTTTCCATATGGGGTCATGCTGCCTCACTCTGGTGCTTTTGGCATAAAACCGAATCTGATGAGTCAGTTGTCAGCAGAAATGGCTGCCCCAATGCGGTGCAGCCGATTTATTTTCGAAAAATAATCCTCATGCCAAGAAGGGTTTTAAGCAGCAGGCTATTTGGCAAATAAGGGTCTACTTTTGATTCTGAGAGTGCATATTCCCCCGTTTAGATATTTTGTTCTGTTGCACCATGGTTGGGCCGGATTGCACCGATTGACAGGTTTTTCTGCGGCTGGATAAGCTGCCAAAAAGCAGGGAAACGATGGCATCTCGCTAGATTTTGATGCCTGTTCGAATCAAACCACAGGGAAGAGTGACATGAAGCAGATACACAAGGCAGGTATGGTGATGGCGCTGTCGCTGATGGCAGCCAATGCGTGGGCGGACGGTACGCTGGATGCCGTCAAGAAGAAGGGATTCGTGCAGTGCGGGGTCGGTGACGGCCTGCCCGGGTTCTCCAACCCGGATGCCAAGGGAACCTGGACCGGGCTCGACGTGGACGTGTGCCGCGCCGTGGCCGCCGCGGTACTGGGGGACGCCAGCAAGGTCAAGTATGTCTCCCTCACCGCCAAGGAGCGCTTTACCGCCCTGCAGTCCGGGGAAGTGGATCTGCTCTCGCGCAATACCACCTGGACCCTGACCCGGGATGGGTCGCTGGGCCTCACGTTCGCCGGGGTGAACTACTACGACGGGCAGGGGTTCCTGGTCAAGCAGTCCCTCGGGGTCAAGAGCGCCAAGGAGCTTGACGGTGCCGCCGTCTGCATCCAGTCCGGTACCACCACCGAGCTCAACCTGGCTGACTATTTCCGCGCCAATGGCGGCATGAAGTACACCCCAGTGGTGTTCGATACCTCGGATCAAACCGTCAAGGGCTTCGAAGCCGGCCGCTGTGACGTGCTGACCTCGGATCAGTCCCAGCTCTATGCCCTCAAGATCAAGCTCACCAAGCCAGAGGAAGCCGTGGTGCTGCCGGAGGTCATCTCCAAGGAGCCGCTGGGCCCAGCCGTGCGTCAGGGTGACGATCAGTGGTTCAAGGTGGTGCGCTGGAGCCTCAACGCCATGCTCAATGCCGAGGAGGCCGGGGTCACCAGTGCCAACGTGGACGAGATGCTCAAGTCCACCAATCCTGACATCCGTCGCCTGCTGGGGCTGGAAGAGCCCAAAGGGACTGTGCTGGGGCTGGATGACAAGTGGGCCTACAACATCGTCAAACAGGTCGGCAACTACGGTGAATCCTTCGATCGCAACGTCGGTGCCGGCTCCCCCCTCAAGATTGATCGCGGCATCAATGCCCTCTGGAACAAGGGCGGTCTGATGTACGCGCCACCCATCCGCTGAGTCGACAGTCACCGGGGGGCCTGGCCCCCCATGTTTTCCCTGGCTTTGTCGGAGTCATCCTCATGGCGTTACACGCATCAAACCATAGGAAAGAACAGGGCCGCTGGTGGTATGACGCCAAGGTGCGGGCGCTGCTCTTCCAGTGCCTGGCCATCGCGGCGGTTATCGGGTTTCTGTTCTACATCGTCAACAATGCCCTGACCAATCTGGCCACCCGTGGCATCACCACAGGCTTTGATTTTCTGGGCAACACGGCCGGTTTCGGCATCTTGCAGAGCCTCATCCCCTACGACGAGACCTATACCTTCGGTCGCACCTTTGTGGTGGGTCTGCTCAACACCCTGCTGGTCTCCGTGCTCGGCATTCTGTTTGCCACCCTGCTCGGGTTCGCACTCGGGGTCGCGCGCCTGTCGCGCAACTGGCTGGTGTCCAGAATCGCTGCCGTCTACATAGAGACGTTTCGCAACATCCCGCTGCTGCTGCAGATCTTCTTTTGGTACTTCTCGGTGCTGCGTACCCTGCCTTCCCCGCGTCAGAGCGTGGATATAGGCGGGCTCGCCTTCCTCAACGTGCGGGGTTTCTATCTGCCCAAGCCCCTGTTCGAAGAGGGATTCGGCTACGTGCTCTGGGCACTGGTGCTCGCGGTGCTGCTGAGCTGGGGGCTGGGCCGCTGGGCTCGCCGCCGTCAGGCCCTGACCGGCAGGATCTTCCCGTTCTGGCGCTGTGTGGCCGCCCTGGTCATGCTGCTCCCGGGCATCACCTTCCTGCTGGCGGGCAGCCCGCTCAGCTGGAGCGTGCCTGCGCTGCAGGGGTTCAACTTCCGGGGCGGGCTGACGGTGCTGCCGGAGCTCGCGGCCCTCTTGCTGGCGCTCACCATCTATACGGCGGCCTTCATCGCCGAGATAGTGCGATCCGGCATCCTGGCCATCAGCAAGGGGCAGACGGAGGCGGCTTCCGCCCTCGGGCTCTCGCCCACCAAGACGCTGCGGCTGGTGATCATTCCCCAGGCCATGCGGGTCATCATTCCTCCCTTGACCAGCCAGTATCTGAACCTCACCAAGAACTCCTCCCTGGCGACCGCCATCGGCTACCCGGATCTGGTCTCGGTGTTCATGGGGACGACTCTCAACCAGACAGGGCAGGCCATCGAGGTCATCGCCATGACCATGGGGGTCTATCTCGTCATCAGTATCACCACCTCGGTGCTGATGAACATCTACAACCGCAGAATGACGCTGGTTGAGCGCTAGGGAGCTGTCATGTTCGTGAATGAATTGCAGGAGGCGCTGCCGCCTCCCAACCACCGTCGGGGGCCGCTCGCCTGGATCAGGCAGAACCTTTTCCCCAACTGGTGGAACGGCCTGCTGACCCTGGTGCTGGCCTATCTGTTGCTGCCACTCATCTGGTCTGCACTGGACTGGGCGCTGTTCTCGGCCACCTGGCAGGGGAGCAGCCGCGAGGCCTGCGTCCAGGGCGGTGCCTGCTGGATCTTCATCGAGAGCCGGCTGGGGCAGTATCTCTATGGCTTCTACCCGGCCGATCAGTACTGGCGCATCAACCTGACCTTCGCCGGTCTGGCGGCGCTGCTGGCCTTGCTCATCTGGCCAAAGACCCCGCGCAAGGGGTGGCTGGCGCTCTTCACCCTGCTGGTGTTCCCTGTCATCGCCTTCTTCCTCATCCATGGGGGAGCGGGGCTGGAGGTGGTGGAAACGAACCGCTGGGGCGGGCTGATGCTCACCCTGGTGCTGGCGGTGGTGGGCATAGTCGTAGCACTGCCGTTCGGCATCCTGCTGGCACTGGGGCGTCGCTCCCACATGCCGGTCATCTCCAGCCTCTGTACCGTCTACATCGAGTTCTGGCGGGCGGTGCCGCTCATTACTGTGCTCTTCATGGCGTCCGTCATGCTGCCACTGTTCATGAGTACCGAGGTGGAGCTCGACAAGCTGCTGCGGGCGCTCATCGGCATCATCCTGTTCCAGGCGGCCTATGTGGCCGAGGTGGTGAGAGGGGGGCTGCAGGCGATCCCCAAGGGGCAATATGAGGCGGGGGATGCCCTCGGGCTCTCCTACTGGAAGGTGATGGGCCTCATCATCATGCCCCAGGCCCTCAAGATCACCATTCCTTCCCTGGTGAACACCTTTATTTCCCTGTTCAAGGACACCAGCCTGGTGCTGATCATCGGGCTGTTCGATCTGCTGGCCATCTCCAAGGTGGCCCTGGCGGATCCGGCCTGGCTGGGGTATTCCACCGAAGCTTATGTCTTTATCGCCATGATCTTCTGGATGTTCTGTTTTGGCATGTCCCGCTACTCCATCTATCTGGAGCGCAAACTCAACACGGGCCACAAGCATTAGGAGTCGTTCTGATATGAAAGCGGACGCAGTTGTCGAACTGAAAGAGGTCAACAAGTGGTACGGTGAGTTTCACGTGCTGCGCAACATCAACCTGCAGGTGGGCAGAGGGGAGAAGATCGTCATCTGCGGACCATCGGGGTCGGGCAAGTCCACCATGATCCGCTGCATCAACCGGCTGGAAGAGCACCAGAGCGGGGACATCCTGGTCAAGGGCACGGCCCTGACCTCGGATCTCAAGAACATCGAGACGGTGCGCCGGGAGGTGGGCATGGTGTTCCAGCACTTCAACCTCTTCCCCCATCTGACCGTGCTGGAGAACTGCTGCCTGGCGCCCATCTGGGTCAAGCAGTTGCCGCGCAAGGAGGCCGAGGAGATCGCCATGAACTTCCTGCGCCGGGTGCGGATCCCCGAACAGGCGCTCAAGTATCCGGGGCAGCTCTCCGGTGGCCAGCAGCAGCGGGTCGCCATCGCCCGCAGTCTCTGCATGAATCCCCAGGTCATGCTGTTTGACGAGCCGACGTCTGCGCTGGATCCCGAGATGGTGCGGGAGGTGCTGGATGTGATGGTGGAGCTGGCCCACGAGGGGATGACCATGCTCTGCGTCACCCACGAGATGGGGTTTGCCAAGCAGGTGGCGGACAGGGTGATCTTCATGGACCGGGGGCAAATCATCGAAGAGAACGTGCCGGATCAGTTCTTTGACAACCCCCAGTCCGATCGGACCAAGCTCTTCCTCTCCCAGATCCTGCAGCACTGAGGCAGGGCACAACCTTAGAAAAACAGCCCGCACGCTCGAATGAGCGGCGGGCAAATGTGTACATGGAAGTCGACGACAGACAGAAAGGAGTATGTCAGCCCGGCAACAGGGTGGTGGTGCGCAGATCGCGCACGGCCAGGTTGATCTGCCGGGCCAGGCTCAGCGCCTGATGACAGCTCAACGGCTTCACATCGATGATCCCCCCTTGAAACTCAAACCGCCCCAGTGCTTCAACCATGAAGCTTCCATGATGGAAGCTCTTGATATAGCGAGCAATTCGACGGGGAGACCACTGCTTGAACACCTTCATGGCAAGAGACCCTGTTGTTTGGACAGGGCACACTATGCCGACGGACCGTGACACTGATGTGACACTTGATAAAGATTTGTATGAATCTGTCTTGTGATCGACTGGCGTGCAGCCCCGGCGTTGAAAAAGTAGTGAGAGTCCGGGTCCGGGGCCCGATATACTGCGGCCATTGCAGACATGACAAAGGTGCCGCACGTGGAGTGGGTGGACATAGTAGACGAGCAGGACAGGGTGATCGGGGTGGCCGAGCGCGCCAGGGTGCGTCAGGAAAACCTGCGCCATCGTGCCAGCTACATCCTGGTGCTGGATGAGGCTGAGCGCATCCTGGTGCAGCGGCGCACCCCGAGCAAGGATTTTTGCCCCGGCATGCTGGATGCCTGCGCCGGTGGCGTGGTGACCACGGGGGAGGCCATGGCCCTTTCCGCCCGGCGGGAGCTGGCCGAGGAGCTGGGGATCCGCGACGTGCCCCTGCAGGATTACGGCACCTTCTATGCCGAAGGGGAGGCGAGCGGCAGCCGCTACCGGGTCTGGGGCGGCCTGTTCAGCTGTCACTATCAGGGGCCGCTGCAACTGCAGGCCGAAGAGGTGAGCGAGGTGCACTGGATGAGCCTGGGCGAGATAGCCGATCGGGCGGACGAGTTCACGCCTGACTCCCTGCTCGCCATCGCCACCTGGCAGGCAAGGCGCCTGCCATCAGGCCAGAAATAGGGGCGACAGGCGTTCGCTCCCCAATCGCGTTGTTGCTGCTCGATGGACCCCTTCGCCTTCTGGTGGAATGGGGTAGACTGGGCCTCTTTGAACCACAGAAGGATGCGTCATCATGATCACGGTCGGTCAATCCCTGCCCGCAGGGGAATTTACCTTTATCACCGCCGAGGGCAAGCAGGTGAAGGATACCCGGGCCCTGTTTGCCGACAAGCGGGTGGTGCTCTTTGCGGTGCCCGGCGCCTTCACCCCCACCTGCTCCAACGCCCACCTGCCGGGCTACGTGGTGCTGGCCGATCAGTTCAAGGCCAAGGGGGTGGAACTGTGCTGTCTGTCGGTCAACGACGCCTTCGTGATGAAGGCGTGGCAGGAGGCACAGAACGCCGCTGACATCACCATGCTGGCGGACGGCGACGGCAGCTGGACCCGGGCACTGGGTCTTGCCAAGGAGACCGGGGCCTTCGGCGGCGTGCGGGCCCAGCGTTTTGCCCTCATCGCCAACGATGGTGTGGTGGAGCGGCTCTTCGTGGAGGCGCCGGGCAAGTTCGAGGTGTCGGATGCCCAGAGCCTGCTGGCGGCGCTGTGAAAGATTAATCGGCGTTTGATTACACCTTGAAATAGCAAGCGGCCCCGTTACACTGAGGCCGCGTTTGGATGGAGCCAGGCAACTTGCCTGGCTCTCGTGTTTGCCGTGGATGAGATAGAACAATATGACCCTGGCTTTTGTTGCCCTGATTGCCGGACTGGCGTTGCTGGTCTGGAGTGCCGACAAGTTCGTGGACGGCGCCGCCGCCACCGCCCGTTACGCCGGTATGCCGCCGCTGCTGATCGGCATGGTGATCATCGGTTTTGGTACCTCGGCCCCCGAGATGGTGGTCTCCGCGCTGGCGGCTTCCCAGGGCAATCCCGGGCTCGCGCTCGGCAATGCCTATGGCTCCAACATCACCAATATTGCCCTGATCCTGGGTCTGACCGCCCTGATCAGCCCCATCGCCGTCGCCTCCCAGGTGGTGCGCAAGGAGATCCCCATCCTGCTCGGCATCACCCTGCTCTCCGGCGCCCTGCTCATCGATGGCAATCTGGGCCGGATGGATGCCGCCATTCTGGGGGCCGTGTTCGCAGTGCTGATGGGCTGGTCCATCTGGGCCGGCATGAACGGCAAGGGGGATGCGCTGGATACGGATACCGAGGAGGACATCGTCTCCGAGGGTATGTCTCTCAAGAGCGCCATCCTCTGGCTCATCGTCGGCCTGGTGCTGCTGATCGGGGCTTCCCGTCTGCTGGTGTGGGGGGCGGTGACCATCGCCCAGGGTTTTGGCATCAGCGATCTGGTGATTGGCCTGACCATAGTCGCGGTGGGGACCTCCCTGCCGGAGCTGGCATCGTCCCTCATCGCCATCCGCAAGAACGAGCACGATCTGGCCCTTGGCAACGTGCTGGGTTCCAACCTGTTCAACACCCTGGCCGTGGTGGGCATCGCCGCAGGCATCCACCCGCTCGAGGTGGCGCCCGAAGTGCTTTCCCGCGACTGGAGCATCATGATGGGGCTGACCCTGTTGCTGCTGGTGATGTGTCTGGGCCGCAAGGGGCAGGGGCGCATCAACCGGCTGGAGGGGGGCGTGCTGCTCGCCTGCTTCGTCGCCTACACCGGCTGGCTGCTGACGAGCCAGTTCATCTAGTCTGGTGATGACATGAAAGAGGGGACGCCGCGGCGTCCCCTCTTTTTTGTGCGCGGGGCCTGGTCTCAGGCCACGGCAACCAGCTTCTGCTTCTGGGCGCTGTCCAGGATCAGGATGCTCGCCTTGGGGAAGAAGTTGAAGGTGGACGCGGAGGCCCAGGTGTAGGCCCCCATCACCCGACCCACCACCAGCTCGCCGATCTCGAGATCCGGCAGCATGATGCTGTCGCGGATGACGTCCACGCTGTCGCAGGTGGGGCCGGAGAGCACCGCATTGTGCAGTTCGCCATGGGCATAGGGCGTGCTCACCGGGTAGGTGACGTGGTCGTAGAGCTGGCCGTTGTAGCTGCCGTAGAGACCGTCATCCAGGTAGTACCAGATCTTGTCGCCGCGGTGGGCCTTGCCCATCACGCTGGAGACCGAGGTCATGGCCGGCGCGCTGATGAAGCGGCCCGGCTCGGCAATCTTCTGTACCGTGGCGGGCAGCTTGGCCAGGGCCTCGCGGATCGGGGCGCAGAAACCGTCGATGTCGAACTCGCCGCCGTCATAGTCCACCGGGAAGCCGCCGCCGATGTCCAGCACCCAGGGCTTGAGCCCGAGCTCCCAGGCCTGCTCCATGATCTCGCGGCAGGCGTCGATGGCCTGCACGTGGCGACGGGCGTGGGGCACCTGGGAGCCGACGTGGAACGACAGCCCCATCACCTTGATCCCCTTGGCCTGGGCCAGTTGCAGCAACGGCAGTGCCTGCTCCGGGGTGCAGCCGAACTTCTTGGAAAGATCGACCTTGGTCTCGGGGTTCGGGAAGCTGACCCGCAGCAGCAGTTTCACTTCATCCTTGTAGGGCAGGAACTTTTCCAGCTCCAGCGGGTTGTCATAGACAAACACGGTGCAGCCGAATTCCAGGGCATAACGGATGTCGCTGTCACGCTTGATGGGATGGGTATGGATGCAGCGTCCCGGGCGAACCCCTTGGCTGCGCACCAGATCCACTTCGCCATTGGTGGCCAGATCGAAACAGGCCCCCTCTTCCTTCAAGACAGAGACCACCGCCTCGTGGGGCAGGGGCTTGAGTGCATAATGCAAGCGCACATCGGGCAGGGCGGCCGCCAGGGCCCGATACTGTTTGCGGACGGCTGCCTTGTCGAGCAGCAGCAGGGGGGAGCCGAATTGTTCAACCAACTGACGGTAATCTTGTGCGACCAGGGTCTCGTTCATTCTCTTTTGATAGTCCTTAGGGGGCGTGATATGCCCAAGCCATATGCGATTGAACCGGCGACGGCCGGCTCAGGCGAGCGGTCCGGAGGGACCCACCAGGCACATTGCATAAGTTCCTTGCAAAGTGCTTAGTTATGCGCGGGATTATCGGCTTATTGAGTTTGTGTGCAAGCATTTTGATTGGATATGTCGGCAAGTTTTTCTGGTCGAGACGAAACAGGCTCTTGATACGGGGAGCGATCAGGGCCGTGATGGGGAGCACCTCCGAAGGGAGCTTGATAAGCTGTTGATAGTTAACGAACTAATAACATCAGGCCTGGGGGTTGAGGCCAGGTAAAAAGGGGGCGCCGGGGCCAGGGAGTGCGAGACAGCTCACATTTTTTGGATTATCATGCCCGCTTCCTAATCCAAACTAGTTCGGATGAAGGTAGCAGGAGAGCGATGGGCAACCATCCACCGAAGAAGTGAATCTTTCAGGTACCGGGCAACCGGTGTGGACTGCTACTGGACGATACTCTGGAGAGACCCGTTGAATCGGGCGCCGAAGGAGCAAGGCACCGTGATTGCATCGCAATCTGGCGCCGGAAACTCTCAGGCAAAAGGACAGAGGGGATGGGATGGTTGTACCTGAGCTTGAAACTGTTCACGGTCTGTAACGAGAGGTCGTCAGCAAGGTAAAGAGCAGCGCAGGAACCGGAGTGTATGTAAATACATGAGGCTTTCGAGCAGCGCATGAGCCTTGATCACGGCCTCGCAGCAAGAGTGTGAACACGTTTTTGGCCCGCATCCGATCGCCTCTGGCCGATCGCGACACCTATGGGAAGATCATCCTTCTCCTCCTTAATCGTTGTTTTTTAAGGAGGATGCATGTCATTAATTCAATCGGCGCTCGCCGCCATCGATAGCTTTATCTGGGGTCCCCCCCTGCTGATCCTGCTGGTCGGGACCGGTATCTATCTCACCTGGCGATTGGGTCTGCTTCAGATCGTGCGTTTGCCGCTGGCCCTCAAGCTGGTCTTTGGCCGCGATCAGGGGCAGGGCAAGCAAGGGGATGTCTCCAGCTTTGGTGCCCTGTGCACCGCCCTCTCCGCCACCATCGGCACCGGCAACATCGTCGGGGTCGCCACCGCCATCAAGCTCGGCGGCCCGGGCGCCCTGTTCTGGATGTGGATGGCCGCCCTGTTCGGCATGGCCACCAAGTACGCCGAGTGCCTGCTGGCGGTGAAATATCGCCAGCAGGACGCCAACGGCCAGATGGCAGGTGGCCCCATGTACTATCTGGAGAAGGGGCTCGGCTCCAGGCCGCTCGCCAAGCTGTTTGCCCTGTTCGGCATCGGCGTCGCCTTCTTCGGCATCGGTACCTTCCCCCAGGTCAACGCCATCAGTGATGCCATGAGCCTCTCCTTCTCGGTACCCCGTGAAGTGACCGCCGTGGTGCTGACCCTGATCGTGGCGCTGGTGACCCTGGGGGGTATCCAGTCCATCTCCAGTGTGTCGAGCAAGGTGGTGCCCTTCATGGCCATCTTCTACATCGTCGCCTGTGCCGGGGTGCTGGTGAACAATGCAGGCGCCCTGCCCGATGCGGTCATGCTGGTGATCGGGAGCGCCTTCACCGGCCATGCGGCCACCGGCGGTTTCGTCGGCGCCGGCATTATGCTGGCGATCCAGTCCGGGGTGGCGCGCGGGGTCTTCTCCAACGAGTCGGGCCTGGGTTCGGCCCCCATCGCGGCGGCGGCGGCCAAGACCGATTCCTGCGTGGAGCAGGGGCTGGTCTCCATGACCGGCACCTTCATCGACACCCTCATCATCTGCACCATGACCGGCCTGACGCTGGTGGTGACCGGGGTGTGGAGCGGCGATGCAAGCGGTGCGGCCATGACCAGTCTGGCCTTTGCCCAGGGGCTGGATGCCCATGTGGGCCAGTATCTGGTGAGCATCGGTCTCTTGTTCTTCGCCTTTACCACCATCCTTGGGTGGAACTACTACGGCGAGCGCTGCACCGAGTACCTGTTCGGGGTGAAGGCGATCAAACCCTACCGCCTCATCTATCTGGTGCTGGTGGCGAGCGGTGCCTTCCTCCATCTGGACCTGATCTGGCTCTTGGCCGACATCGTCAACGGCCTGATGGCGGTGCCCAACCTCATCGGCCTCATCGGCCTGCGCCACGTGGTGATTGCCGAGACCCGCGCCTACTTCAGCCGGGACCGGGATACGGAGTCCGAGCCCGAGCCGCAGACGGCCTGATGAGAAGCGGGCCTGCGGGAAGTCCTGTCAGCGGGCCCCTGTCCATGGCGTCAACCGGGATCCGGGCTGGGATGGCAAAACCCGGGGCTTGATCCCGGATCTTCTGATAATATCTGTGCGAAATACGCAAAAGCCACGACGCTCATCGTGGCTTTTTTGCATTTTACGCAATGAATGGCAGCGCTTGTTGCCCCCAGGTGGTCAGGGAGAGGGAATATCTCCGGAAAGCCGCTGCGCCAGCGCACTGCTCACCCGGCTCACCAGGGCCGCCTCATCCCCCTGCCAGCCAATGGCGTGGGCCAGGGTGGTGGAGGTGCCCGGAGCAAAGCGCAGCTCGCCCCCGGCCAGTTCGTAGAAGCGGCTCGCCATCCGGGTGCCCTCGTCCACATCCCCCGCCACCAGCAGCATGGCCTGGGCCAGCACGGCGCCGTCGTGATCCCGGCCCGGCGCCAGCCAGCGCTGGGCGGTGCCGGTCACCTTGCGCCCCCCGATCACCAGGTTGTACTGGCCGTCGCAAAACGAGCCGGGCACGAAGTCGTAGCTGCCCGCAAGACCGTATTCCTCCAGCAGGGCGAGCAGGGGCGCCCCCAGCAACCGGTAGTAGTGGGCCAGATCCTGGGTGGTGCGGGGCAGCATGAGGGAGAGGTTGAGGATGCCGGCGCCGTGGGGCACGGCGGTGCCGCCGCTGTCGCGCACGAACACCGGCCAGCCCTCGGCAGCAAGCTGCTCGCAGGCGGCCTGGTAGCGGGGCAAACGGGTGTCCTTGCGGGTGACGATGAGGCATTGGGGGCCCTGCCAGAGGAGGGCCCTGGGCTCGCCGTCACCGGCGCACTCCCGCAGCCAGCGCTGCTCCTCGGCCAGGATCTGGTCGGGTGTCTGGTGGGCGAGCGGCGGGGGCAGCAGGGTATAAGGCATGAAAGGCATCCTTTGGCAGAGGCTGCCAAGCACAGTACGCGCGGGGGCAAACAAGGTAAAGCCCCGCGTGGCGGGGCTTTGGTGCAAGGATGGCGGAGTGTCAGGCCTGTGCGGCGGCGCGCCTGGGCAGCAGCAGATTGAGCAGGATGGCGGTGAGGCCGCCGGTGGCGACGCCGTAGGAGAGCACGCTCCTGGCCAGCTCCGGCAGGTGTTGCAGCACCTCGGGCACCTGGGCCACTCCGAGACCCATGGCGAGCGACACCGCCAGGATCATCAGGGCGCGGCGGTCCAGCTCCTCCCGGGAGATGATGCGCACCCCGGCGGCGGCGATGGTGCCGAACATGACGATGGTGGCGCCGCCGAGCACGGGTTCAGGTATTTGTTGCACCAGGCTCGCCACCGCCGGGAACAGGCCGAGCAGGGCCAGCATGGCGGCGATGAAGAGGCCGACATGGCGGCTGGCCACCCCGGTCAGCTGGATGACGCCGTTGTTCTGGGCGAAGGTGGACATGGGGAAGGTGGAGAAGACCGCCGCCAGCATGGAGTTGGCGCCGTCGGCCAGCACGCCCCCCTTGATCCGCGCCATGTAGACCGGCCCTTCCAGCGGCTCGCCGGAGATGTCGGAGGTGGCGGTCATGTCGCCGATGGCCTCGAGCGCCGTCACCACGAAGATGATGGCGAGCGGCACGAACAACTGCCAGTCAAAGCCGAGCCCGTAGTGGAGCGGAACAGGCACCATCAGCAGGGGGCCGTCGAAGGTGGGGGCTGCCACCTTGCCCAGCAGCAGCGCCACCGCATAGCCCGCCAGCATGGCGATCATGATGGCGGAGAGGCGCAGCCAGGGATTGCGACTGCGCTGCATCAGCACGATGAGGCCGAGCACCAGCAGGGAGAGAAAGAGGTTGGTGTGGCTGGCGAAGCTGCCGTCCGCCAGGGCGCCATAGCCGCCCCCCATGCTGATGAGCCCTACCTTGATGAGGGTCAGGCCGATGAGCAATACCACGATGCCGGTCACCAGCGGGGTGATGATCCGTTTGACCAGGTGCAGGAAGCGGCTCATGACGACGATGGTGAGGGCCGCTGCCAGCATGGTGCCGAACAGGGTACCCAGCAGATCGTCGGTGGGCATGGCCGCCTGCTTGAGGGCGAGGCCGGAGGCGATGATGGGACCGAGGAAGTTGAAGCTGGTGCCCTGTACCGAGAGCAGGCCGGAACCGAGGGGGCCGAAACGGCGGGTCTGGATGAAGGAGGCGATGCCGGACATGACCAGGGACATGGAGACGATGTAGCGGGTGTCATCGGCAGGGAGGCCGAGGGCGTTGGCGATGATGAGGGGCGGGGTGATGATGGCGACAAACATGGCGAGCATATGCTGCAGGGCGGCGAACAGGGTCTGGGGCAGGGGGGGGACATCCTCGATGCCGTAGACCAGTTCGCTGTGGGCTCGCCTGGGGGGATGGGCCTCTCGGATGGCGCTTGGGGCGGCAGCCTGTTCCATAAATACCTCGAATGTGTGGGGGGATGGGAGAAAATTGGGCGCTATTTTAGTGATTGGTATCGCGCTTTCCAGCGCTAATTGAGCGCAAACTCGTTTATTTCTCGATGGGTTGAAACGTTTTCCTGTGGCGATTAAGATCCGCCGGTTTGTGTGAGACCGATCCCTCACAAAGGGGAGGGAGGCTGATGCATCAGGATGGGGACGGTGTAGAATGAGCCCTCGGTTCGAAGATGGAGACTCTGGATGCTGAAGCTGTCGGAGTTCTGGAGTGCCCGCGCCCACTCCGAAGATTTTACCCTGACCCGGATGGGCTTCATGACGGTGCGGCTGCGGCTGCTCACCTGTCTGCTGATGGCGGGGCTCCCGAGCTGGGCCCTGGTGGACTGGCTGACCCTGCCAGCCATCCAGTTCGAGGCGCTGTTCCAGGTCAGGATCTTCTGCCTGCTGGCCCTCTCGCCCCTCATCCCCCTCTCCTATCTCATCCACTTCAAGCGCGAGCGCATGAAGCTGGCGATGGGCTACCTGATGGCGGTGATGATGCTCTTCTCCCTCATCTGCCTGCACAGCTTCGGCGCGGATCAGGAGATGCAGGCGGGCTACATGGCCTTCCCCTATCTGCTCATCAGCCTGTTCGCCATCTTCCCCATTCCCCTCTCCCTCAGCCTGCAACTGGCGGGGGGCATTCTGGCCACCATGCTGGCGGGCAACTGGTTGCTGGTGGGCCAGCCTCTTTGGAGCGTGCAGACCCTCAATCAGGTCTGGCTGCTGGGGCTCTTTGCCATCGCCAGCGCCTGGGTGCAGTGCGGCCAGCTCAACATGCTGCTGCAACTCTATCGGGAATCCACCACGGACGAGCTGACCGGCATGATGAACCGCCGCCTGCTGATGAAGCAGCTCGAGAAGGCGAGGGCCGCCATGATCCGCAAACAGGCTCCCTTCGCGGTGCTGCTGCTGGATCTGGACCGCTTCAAGCGCATCAACGACACCTTCGGCCATCTGGCGGGGGATGCGGTGCTCAAGGAGGTGGCGGCCACCCTGTCGGAGCAGCTGGAGCCCGGCATGGTGCTCGGGCGTTACGGCGGGGAGGAGTTTGCCATCCTGTTGCCCGGTTGCACGGATCTGGCACAGGCCAAGCGGGTGGCGGAGCGGCTGCGGGTCGCGGTGGAAGCGAGGTTGGTGAAAAGCCCCACCTCCGACGAACTGCTGGAGGTGACGGTGAGCATCGGTCTGACCCTGGCCCAGCGTGGTGAGGGGGTGGAGGATCTGCTCAACCGGGCGGACGAGTGCCTCTACATGGCCAAGATGGCGGGTCGCAACTGCGTGGTGGCCGAGGCAGGGAAACCCGCGGGCGATGCAGGGCGCACAAAAACGGATGCCGCCTGAGGGCGGCATCCGGTGATGACGGGGCTGGCGTCAGGCCAGGGTGTATTTGCCGGAGAGCTGCTGGGCCAGCAGCTTGAACATGTTGAACACCGCCATGGTCTTGCCGGTCGGGGTGCCGTCCTCTGCCAGGAAGAACTCCCCCTTGAACACCAGAATGTCCCCCTTCTGCTCCACCGAGTCGGCGCGCATGCCGTGGATGAAGTCCTCGTGTTCACGAATGATCTTGTTGGCCATCTCCAGCAGGGCAGTCTCGGTGATCCGCTCTTTTTGTGGTTGCATGCTCGTCTCCTTAAACGACTACTGGGCAGGGGCACAAGGGTCGGCATGGCCGGCGCACCCCGCCTCTGATTGAAGAGGGGGCCAGCATACTGCAAAGCGGGATTTTCTGTCATTGATATGACCCCGCATTTTCCCGCTTTGCGCTCTTCCCTTATCCCAGCACCAGATTGCGCAGCCAGCGCCGCTGGCGAATGCGGCGCTGCACCAGCAGCACCTTGGAGAGCTCCTCCAGCAGGACCACGGCCACCACCCAGGAGAGGGGCCAGCCCAGCAGGCTGACCGCCACCCAGGCCAGCGGCAGGCCGATGCACCACATGCCGACGATGTCGATGAAGATGCTGTAGTTGACGTCCCCCCCCGAGCGCAGCACCCCGACGATCCCCACCATGTTGAACACCTTGA
Organism: Aeromonas sp. s1(2024); assembly: GCF_040908005.1. Lineage (NCBI taxonomy): Bacteria > Pseudomonadati > Pseudomonadota > Gammaproteobacteria > Aeromonadales > Aeromonadaceae > Aeromonas > Aeromonas sp. s1(2024). The sequence goes on from NZ_JBFOCW010000059.1 coordinate 151,421, forward strand.
GCAGCATGCCCAGACACATGATGGCGAGCACCTGGCCGGCCTCAGTCATCAGCTCGCCCGGCAGGTTGCCGACCCATTGCAGCAGGCTGCCCTGCATCAGCCAGACGGCGGTCCCCACCAGCAGGGCGCCGACGGGGGCCAGCAGCAGGAAGAGCTGGGAGTGCTGCCAGGCCTCGTCATACTCCTCTGCCCCGAGCCGGTGACCGAGCAGGGTGGAGCAGGCCACCGCCAGCCCGAAGAAGAGGGAGATGAGGATGCTCTCCAGCGTGCCGAGGGTGGTCATGATGGCCAGGGCGTCGGTGCCGAGGTGCGCGTAGAGGAAGCCGTAGAGCAGCATGCCGAAGGCCCAGAGCCCGTCGTGCAGCAACAGCGGCAGGGCGATCAGGGTGAAGCGCACCACCTCCTTGCTCCTGAAGGCGGCGAGCCAGTCTTGCTTGCACGGGATGAGACGGGGCTCGGCACGCCACACATAGGCAAGCAGCAGCGCGGTCTGGAGCAGGCGCGAAAGGGTGGTGCCCCAGGCGGAACCGGCTACTCCCATGGCGTCGGCGCCGAAATGGCCGAAGATGAGGGCATAGTTGAGGATGACGTTGGCGATGATGGCGATGATGCCGATGCGGGTCGGCGCCGCGGCATTGCCCACCGAGCGCAGGGCCGACTCCAGGGGCACCACCACGGCGGTGCAGAGGATGGTGGCGCCGGTGATCATCAGGAACTCGTCGGCCAGCGCGCGCAGCGCGGGCTCCTGGCTGGCAAACCCGAGCACGCTGCCCGGTGAGAGCACATAGACGAGGGCAAAGGGCAGGCTCACCGCCAGGGCGCCCACCAGGGCCAGGGCCAGGGAGCGGCGCACCCCGGCCATCTCGCCACGGCCGAAATATTGTGCCGCCAACACCGAGACCCCGCCCGAGAGCCCCGCTATCACCAGCAGATTGAAGAAGAAGACCCGGTTGCCCAAGCCGACCGCCGCCACAGCCGTGGTGCCGAGCTGGCTCACCATCATGATGTCGATGAGGCCGAGCAGGGAGAACATCATGGATTGCAGCGAAACCGGCAGGGCCAGTCGCCACAGTCGCGTCATGAACTCGCGATCGGTGGTTTGTTTTAAAATCGCTTGCCAATAATTCATTTATGTTAACCGGGTTGGTAAAAATCAGAGTTTGTCGTGGGTATGATAGGGGTGATATCGGGAGGCTTCACTGTGAGCCCCTCTCGGCTTTCTTGTGCAAAACTATCCTGTTGAGGTGCTATGCCATTTATCAGCGAGTGTCTGGAAATCGCCCCGGCCTGCGAAGAGCGGATGCTGGGACGCGAAGGGCTGCCCCTGCTTGGGGAGGCGGGCGTCTTCCTGACCGGCCTCTCGACGATACGGGAGCACTACCTTATCCGCCGCAACCGACCGGAGTTTCACATCCTGATGGTGAGCCATGACGAGGGAGGCGCCCTGCTCACCGATGGCGGGGAGCAGCCCATCCCGGCGGGAGCCCTGGTCTTTCTCCCGGCCGCCGTGCCGGGGGGCCTCAGGCTGGTGGGGGAAGCCTGGCATACCAGCTGGATCCTGCTGGATGACGTGCCGCGCTGGCAGCATCTGCATCGGCTTGGTCATCGCATCTGGCAGGGGGAGGAGGGGGAGCAGCTCTACCACCTGCTCAGCCTGATGCAGGGGGAGGGAATACGTTCGCCACTCCAGCCCCAGCTGCTGAGCCTGCTGCTGGCGCTCTTGGAGCGGACCCTGCAGGGGGAGGTGCGCGGCACGCCGGAGCTGCGGCTGCAGGCGCTGTTTCGGCGGGTGGAGGCACGTCTGGACGAGCCCTGGAGCGTGGCCCTGCTGGCTGATCAGATGGCCTGCTCGGTGCCCCATCTGCACCGGCTCTGCCAGCAGGTGTTCGGCATGGGCCCCATGGCCTGGCTCACCGGGCTTCGCATGAACAAGGCGCGCCAGTTGCTGCTCTACACCAACTGGCCGCTGGCCGAGCTGGCGGCCCGGGTCGGATACAGCGACGGCGCCAACTTTGCCAACCGTTTTCGCCGTCTGACGGGTCAGACTCCGGGGGCCTTTCGTCGACTGGGTCGCAAACCTTTCGCAAGGGAGGTGCAAACCCTTTGAAATTGTTGGCTCAAGCCCATAGGATCGACGGGCCACACAGTCAAGGTACAGATCCATGTTTGAAGATAATAATCAGAAACGTCCCCTCTACATTCCCTACGCAGGTCCAGCCCTGCTGGAGACGCCGTTGCTCAACAAGGGCAGCGCCTTCACCAGCGAAGAACGCAGCAGCTTCAATCTGGAGGGTCTGCTGCCCCAGAACATCGAAACCATCGAAGAGCAGGCAGAGCGTGCCTATCGCCAGTTCATGGCGTTTGGCAACGACATGGACAAGCACATCTATTTGCGCAACATCCAGGATACCAACGAAACGTTGTTCTACCGCCTGCTGAACAACCACCTCACCGAAATGCTGCCGGTCATCTACACCCCGACGGTCGGCAAGGCGTGCGAGGAGTTCTCCAACATCTATCGTCGTGCCCGCGGCCTCTTCATCTCCTATCCGGACAAGGACAGGATCGATGACATGCTGCAAAATGCCACCAAGCAGAACGTCAAGGTGATCGTGGTCACCGACGGCGAACGCATCCTGGGCCTCGGGGATCAGGGCATCGGCGGCATGGGCATTCCCATCGGCAAGCTCTCCCTCTACACCGCCTGTGGCGGCATCTCCCCGGCCTACTGCCTGCCGGTGGTGCTGGACGTGGGCACCAACAACCAGCAGTTGCTGAACGACCCCTTCTACATGGGGTGGCGCCATCCGCGCATCTCCGGCGAAGAGTACGACGAGTTCGTCGATGCCTTCATCCAGGCGGTCAAGCGCCGCTGGCCGGACATCCTGCTGCAGTTCGAGGATTTCGCCCAGGGCAATGCCACCCCACTGCTCAACCGCTACAAGGATGAGCTGTGCTGCTTCAACGATGACATTCAGGGGACCGCCGCGGTGACCCTGGGCAGCCTCATCGCCGCCTGCAAGGCCTCCGGTGCCAAGCTCTCCGAGAAGCGGGTCGCCTTCCTCGGGGCGGGCAGTGCCGGGTGCGGCATCGCCGAGCAGATCGTGGCGCAGATGAAGGCCGAAGGGCTGACCGACGCCGAGGCGCGGGGCCGGGTCTTCATGGTGGACCGATTCGGTCTCATCACAGACAAGATCCCCAACCAGCTCGACTTCCAGCGCAAGCTCTCCCAGCCGGTCGAACGGATCAAGGAGTGGCCGGTGGGGGACAACATCTCCCTGCAGGAGGTGATGGAACACGGTCGCCCGGACATCCTGATCGGGGTCTCCGGCCAGCCGGGTCTGTTTACCGAAGAGGTGGTCAAGACCATGCACAAGCACTGTGCCCGTCCCATCATCTTCCCGCTCTCCAACCCCACTTCCCGGGTGGAAGCCACCCCGGCGGATCTCATTCGCTGGACCGACGGCCAGGTGCTGGTCGCCACCGGCAGCCCGTTCGCACCGGTGGAGTACAAGGGCAAGCGCTACGTCATCGCCCAGTGCAACAACTCCTTCATCTTCCCGGGGATCGGCCTTGGGGTGATCGCCTCCGGTGCCAACCGGGTGACCGATGCCATGCTGATGTCGGCCAGCCGCGCCCTGGCGGATTGTTCACCCCTGGTGAAGGGGGAAGAGGGCTCCTTGCTGCCGGATCTGGCGGACATCCATCAGGTCTCCCGCTACATCGCCAAGATGGTGGCCAAGACCGCCATGTTGCAGGGCAAGGCGGTGCAGACCCCCGATGATGTGATCGATCAGGCCATCGAGGCGAACTTCTGGCGCCCCGAGTACCGCCGCTATCGTCGTACTTCCTTCTGATCCCAAGGGGACAGACATGCAGAAGGGATGCCTCGGCATCCCTTTTTTGTGCACGGCGGTGAAGGAAGAGGAGGTTATTGTGCCGGTTGCTCGGCGGGGGCGGGCTCGGCGGGATTGCTGACACCGGTGACCCGGATTTCGACCCGGCGATCCGGGGCCAGGCAGTCGATGAGGGCAGCCCTGGCCTTGATGGCATCACACTGGGTGCCGGTGACCGGGTTGCTCTCGCCGTTGCCCTGAATGCTCACCTTGTCTGCGGGCAGCCCCTTGCCAATCAGGAAGTTGGCGACCGTGCTTGCACGGGCCTCCGACAGTGCCTGGTTGTTGGCATCCGAGCCGATGCGGTCGGTGTAGCCCATCACCATGGCGTTGCCATCCTTGGGTTTGACGTCGACGATCTGCTGGTAGAGGGTGTCGAGTGCCTGCATCCCCTCCGGTTTGAGCTCCGCCTTGCCAAAGGCAAACAGCACATCCGAACTCAGGTTGAAGGTCTGATCCACCGGCTCGGGAGCCGGGGGTGGCGGTGCCACGACCAAAGGCGCGGCCACCGGCACTGCGGCGACGGTGCGATTGGGGTGAAGCACCAGCTCGATGGTGGCGGTACTGATGTCGCTGACCCAGCGTTTGGTACCGCTGCCCACCTTGTCGTTGTCAGGATCGTCCCCGACTCGCACCATGTAGCGGTAGCGGGTCTGGATGTCTACCCAGTCGCTCAGTCTGGCGGTCAGGCCCAGACCCGCCAGGGGAGCCAGGTTGTCATCTCCCCCGTTGACGGAGTCGACGTGATAGAGATAACCGCCCCCTTCGGCAAAGACAGAGAAGATGTCCCCCAGCGGCAAACGGCCAATGACCGACAGGGTGGCCCCTTTGCTGTTGAAGTCCTGGCCGGCAATATCCCAGTCACCGGCGGAGAGGTAGCCGAGCTCTGCCCCCAGATTCTCGTTGTAGTTGTAGCCGACAAAGGCGTTGATGGCGGTTGCGTCCTTGCCGACGTCCTGGCTGAAATCATCGATGTCATGGGCAAAGGCCCAGCCACCCCCAGCCCCCACATACCAGTCGTGAACAGGTGCCGCCTGGGCGGCACTCGTCGCCAGTGCCAATGCAATCCACACAGGTTTCAGTCTTATGTTCATCGCGTATCCTCGTCGATGTTGGGTGTTATAGGGCTCCCAGCCCTTTGCTATGTATAGCCAACATTATGTATAGGCGATGTGAGCGCTTTAACCATTTAAGTGACGCATCTGTATGGAGAATCGGTGGGGCAGGCAGGTGGGCGGCCCGCGTTGGTGGTGCCGTGCGGGCATTAAAAAAGGGGCCGGAATGGCCCCTTTTTGCAACAGGTGGTCAACCTCTTATTGCTGCACTTCCTGTACGCCGGTGACGCGGACTTCGACGCGGCGATCCGGTGCCAGGCAGGCGATCAGCTGAGCCTTGGCCTTGATGCCGTCACACTGGGTGCCGGTGACCGGGTTGGCTTCACCACGACCTTCGATGGAAACCTTGCCAGCCGGCAGACCCTTGCCAACCAGGAAGTCGGCCACGGTGCGGGCACGGGCTTCAGACAGCTTCAGGTTGTAGGCATCGGAGCCGATGCGGTCGGTGTAACCCACCACCACGGCGCTGCCATCTTTCGGCTGGACGTCGACGATCTGCTGATACAGGGTGTTGAGCGCAGCAGCCCCTTCCGGCTTCAGGGTGGATTTGCCGAAGGCAAACAGCACGTCCGAGCTCAGGGAGAAGTTCTTGTCGACCATGACAGGCTCGGGAACCGGCTCGGGAGCCGGTGCCGGGGCCGGTGCCACATAGGTGGTGCGGTTCGGGTGCATCACCAGTTCCAGGGTGGCGACGCTCATGTCGGTTTTCCAGGTTTTCTGATCGTCACCCAGATCCCACATGTAGCGGTAGCGGGCCTGCAGGTCGATAAGGTCGGAGAGCTTGGCAGTCAGACCCAGACCCGCCAGCGGCGAGGTCCCGTTGTCGCTCTGGCCGTTGCCGTTGACGTGGTTGAAGTAGGCACCCCCTTCGGCGAAGACGGAGAAGATGTCATTCATGGGCAGGCGTGCGATACCGGACAGGGTGGCACCCTGGGTTTTGAAGTCGACGCCATCGACGCCAGCCTTGCCGGCATAGAGATAGCCGAGCTCGGCGGCAAAGTTCTCGGTGAAGTTGTAACCGCCGAACAGGGAGAGCGCGGTGGCGTCCTTGTCAGCATCCTGGCCGAAGGTATCCAGGTCGTGGCCATAGGCCCAACCTGCACCCATACCCGTGTACCAGTCGTCGGCCGCCTGAGCGGTGGTGGTTCCCATGGCTGCAATGGCCAGAGCAATCAGGGTTGGTGCCATTTTCATTTTCATCGTTTTATCCTCGTTGAGTTGCCGTGCTATGGGCGTACTGCGCACTCTTTGTTATACCGGTCGCAGATGACACTTCATGTGCGACACCGTGAGCGGATCACGGACGGCTTGAATAAAAAATGGATGGAAACCTGGATTCTCATGAAGCTGTTTCTCCATGGACAACTAACCGGGCACTGAGCACTTTTAATAGTTCATCCAATGTCTTACAAGCGTTGCTACTGTATTCTTTTGAATCAGCGTGATCAAGTTTCTGCACAGATATGCAGCGCCGACACCGGTGTCGCGGGGCCGCAATACGGGGGCAAAGGGGAGAAAAGGTGAGACAGAGAGTGTCGCTGGGGGGAGGAGAGAGACAGCAAAAGGGGATGCCGTGGCATCCCCTTTTTTACGTTATCTGAGCGAAGTCAGATTACTTTTGAACTTCTTGTACGCCGGATACGCGAACTTCTACGCGACGGTCCGGAGCCAGGCAGGAGATCAGCTGAGCCTTGGCCTTGACGCCGTCACACTTGGTGCCGGTGACCGGGTTGGCTTCGCCGCGACCTTCGATGGCAACCTTGCTGGCAGCCATACCCTTGCTGACCAGGAAGTTGGCAACGGTGCGGGCACGAGCTTCAGACAGCTTCTGGTTGTAAGCGTCGGAACCGATACGGTCGGTGTAACCAACAACAACGGCGTTGCCGTCTTTCGGCTGGAACTCAACGATTTGCTGGTACAGAGCGTTCAGGGCTTGCACACCTTCAGCCTTCAGGCTGTCTTTGCCAAAGGCGAACAGCACGTCGGAGTTCAGGGCGAAGTTCTTCTCAACGATTTGCGGAGCCGGGGCCGGTGCTTCTTCAACAACCGGGGCCGGAGCAGGCGCTACGTAGGAAGTACGGAACGGGTGGTAAACGGCTTCCAGGGTCGCAACGCTCTGGTTGGACTTGTAGCGTACGTTGTCGGCGTGCAGGTCAGCCACGTCCCACATGTAGCGGTAGCGAGCTTGCAGATCCAGCGCGTCGTTGACCTTGTAGGTCACACCGGCACCGGCCAGCGGGGATACTTTGGTATCGCTGGTGCCCAGACCGTCGGTGTGGCCCCAGTAGGCGCCAGCTTCACCGAACAGGGAGAAATCGTTGCCCAGCGGCAGACGAGCGATACCGGACAGGGTGGCACCCTGGCTCTCGTAACGGTTGCCGTCGGTGTTGCCACGGCCGGTGTACTGGTAGCCCAGCTCGGAACCGAAGTATTCGTTGAAGTTGTAACCAACGAAGGCATTGGCAGCAGCCGCATCTTCTTCGCCAACGTTCACGCCTTCGATCTTGTTCAGACCGTTGAAGTGAGTTGCACCAACACCGGCGCCGAAGTAGATGTCGTCAGCGGCGTGAGCTGCAGTTGCACCCATGGTGGCCATAGCGATGGCGATCAGGGAAGGAGCCATTTTCATCATAAAATAATCCTCGTTGAGATGGCACGTTGTTCACGTGCTTCGCACTTTGTAATTTATGTAAGCTGCTGGCTCTGTCGACCAACGACGTTGGTGCGAACAGGGATCCTAGATCCATCCAGGAGGCACGTATCTGGGTGCACAAGTGCGCGGGTTGCACTGTCGACAATGCATACTCCGCCACGAACAGCCGACGTCATTCCGATGACGTGGCGTACTTTATGCCCATTTCAAAACATGATCAAGCTCACAGATAAGGGATGGGGCAAATTGTGTCGTAGGGATAACTGGCTGTTTCTTGGGATTTATTAGTGATCCAAGTAGGCGCGATGCAGTTTCTTCTCAAGCTTCATATAAGCCTCAGCCCAAGCGTGCCGCGGGGTGGCGTCACCCGCCCTGACTGAGAGGACAGCAAGATAGTCCGCCTCAGTTGCTTCGCACAGCAAGGGTGTGAAACTGAGCAAGAAGTGACGGGCGAGGTAGGGATCGAGAGGCCAGATGTTGAGGATGGCCCGCGCCACGGGCTGGACGGCGGTGGAGCAGATGAAGTGCCGATGACCTGCTTCCAGCCATTGGGCCATCTCGGCGAGGCTTTCTTCCGGCACGATGCCGCCATCGCCTTTCTCCCTGGCCAGCGTCATCGTGTGACCATTGCCCAGTGCCAGGGTGCCGTTTTCTGCCACGACGCCGTCGTGGCTGCGCAGGGGAAGCGTCGCCTGGCCTTCAAGATAGAGGCTGCAGCTGTCCGGGAGGGCCGCCAGCACGGTGGTGGCGTCCCCCTGCATGGCCATGGGTAACCAGAACGCCTCGGCCCGGGTCTGCAGACCCTGGGCGAGCTGACGGGGGAGGGAGTCCGGGTCGGAATGAAGACGGGAAATGATGCCGGGAAATGCCATGTTGATGACTCTCTTGGAAATAACCGGCGAATTATACGAGGGATGGCCGGGCAACAAGAAAGGTTTCTTTTCGAGACTGTTTACCTGAGGCGACGCAGCGATTACCATCCCCGAGGTTTGTGAAGGGTTGTCGTCGAAAGACGCTGATTATAGATAGAGGCTCGACCATAACGAGTCCGTTCAAAACTGATACACTTGACTACGAGTCGTCGCGAAAAATAAAGGTGGAGTCAATCCGCCGAACGGAGTATGGAACACATGAATTCAAATATCGTAACTGTTGGCAAGAAGATCCGTCAGATCCGCGAAGCGGTAGGCCTGAGCCGTCCCAAGTTTGCCGATCTGCTGGGCGTCCCCCCAACCACCCTGAAGAACTATGAACTGGGTTACCGTGAAGTCGGAGGCGCCTTCCTGGTTGCCCTGGCCCACCACCCCGATCTGCACAAGTTCACCCTCTGGCTGCTGGCTGACAAGAAAGTCGCCGAAATCGGCCAGATCGGTCCGGACGATATTGCCAAGGCTTGATTCAGTTCAACCTTGATAAAAATGCCGCCCTCGAGGCGGCATTTTTTATTTATCAAAATGGATGATTATTTAATTAAATAATGCGTTGTGTGCGGCCAGCGGCGATTTTCACTAAATCATCTTGTCGGGCTGGATTAATCCACGGAACACTCCGACCCTTTTAATTCAGGCGGTGATCCACACAGCGAGACAACGATGAGCCAATCCATTACCAAAGCCAGAGATGGGTTTACCAGCACCTTTGGCGTGCTGGCCGCGACCCTGGGGTCTGCCGTCGGGCTCGGGAATATCTGGAAGTTTCCCTATCTGACCGGTGAGAACGGTGGCGCCGGTTTTCTGCTGGTCTATGTCATCGCCACCCTGCTGGTGGGATTGCCGGTGATGATCTCCGAGATCATGCTGGGGCGCGAGGCCAGGACGGATGCGGTCAGCGGGCTCATCAAGCTGGCTCCGAAGGGGCAACCCTGGTGGCTGATCGCCGCCATGGGGGTGAGCGCGGCCTTCCTCATCATGTCGTTCTACTCCGAGGTGGCGGCCTGGGTGTTTGCCTACATCTTCAAGGCGGCCAGCGGCGAGATCCTCTCCACCGATCCCGCCGTCACGGGGGCTGCCTTCAATTCGCTCATCACGGATCCCTTGCAGAGTCTGCTCTGGCAGTGGCTGGTGCTGGCCCTGATGGGGGGGATCTTGCTGATGGGGGTCTCCAGGGGGATCGAAGCGGTCACCAAGCGGTTGATGCCACTGCTCTTCATCCTGCTGCTGGTGATAGGCGTGCGCAGCCTGACTCTGCCCGGAGCGAGCGAAGGACTGCATTTCCTGTTCTCGCCGGATTTCTCCAAGGTGACCGCAGGCGTCGTGCTGACGGCCATGGGGCTGGCGTTCTTCAAGCTCTCCATCGGGATGGGCTGCATGATGACCTATGGCAGCTATTTTCGCGATGATCAGCACATCCCTCTCACCACGGTACGGGTGATGTGCGCGGATCTCTTCGTCTCCATGCTGGCGGGGATCGCCATCTTCCCGGCGGTGTTTGCCTTTGGCTTCGAGCCGAGCGCAGGCCCCTCCCTGCTGTTCATCACCATACCCGCGGTGTTTGCCAGCATCCCCTTCGGACACCTCTTCATGGTGCTCTTCTTCGTGCTCTCCGCCATCGCAGCCACCGGGGCCATGCTCTCCATCCTGGAGGTGCCGGTCTCGGTGCTCTCCGAGCGCTTTCACATGAGCCGCACAAGGGCGACCCTGATCAACCTGCTGGTGCTGGGGGCGGTCGGCTCGACCTGTGCGCTCTCGAGCAGCACGCTGGCGGATGTGCAGGTTGGCGGGAAAACCTTCTTCGATCTGTTCGACTTCGTCTCTTCCAACGTGCTGATGCCCCTTGGCGGCATCTTCCTCTGCCTCTTTGTGGGCTGGGTATGGGGATTCGAGCGGATGACGACGGCGCTGACCAATGGAGGCAAGCTGGCGCTGCCCATCCTCAGCCCCCTGTTTTTCATCATCCGCTATGTGTCGCCGCTGCTGATCCTGGTGGTGATGCTCAAGGGGCTGGGGCTGTTCTGAGCCGCGTAACCCGAAACAAAAAAGCGCCTATTGGCGCTCTTTTTGTCTTTTATCCCGATATGCCTTCATATCAGGCAGAGTCGTGACAGCTCCTCCTTGAGCTGCTCCAGGTTGCGCTCGACACAGGCTTCCCCCTCGTTGATGGCGTCGCTCGCGCGGTGGAAATCCATGATGGAGAGGTTGCCAAGGCGCGGGCAGAGCTGGATCTCGGGGGGATCCCCGGCCATCCGGGCACGGGTGATGCGCTCCTGCATGATGTTGATGGAGCCCGTCATCACCCCCCACATGCCGGGGGTACTGGGTTCGCGCTCGCCCCGGTTCAACCACTGGCTGAGCAGCCCCCCCTGCACGGGCTCGTCCGGTTCGTCGGTCCAGGGCTGGTGCATGTCGGTGTTGAGGTTGACGGCGATCACCACCTCGGCTCCCATGGCGCGGGCCAGGGAGATGGGGACCGGGTTGACCACGGCCCCGTCCACCAGCCAGCGATCCTCCACCCGGGTCGGGGTGAGCAGGCCGGGCATACCGCAGGAGGCGCGCACACACTGGCGAAGCGGCCCTTCCTGCAACCAGATCTCGCGACCGGTATCGAGTTCGGTGGCGACGCAGGCAAAGGGCAGCGGCAGGCTTTCGATGGCGGGATCCCCCAGATGGCCGGCGGCGATGCCAAATACCTTGTCACCGCGAAACAGGCCGCCGGAGAGGGCAGGATCGAGCAGCCCCATGACCTGCAGGCGGCTGAAGCCGCGCACCCAGCTCTCCAGCTTGTCCAGTTCACCAGCGGCATAGGCGGCGCCGACAAAGCTGCCGATGGAGCAGCCAGCCACCAGATCCGGCTTGACGCCGAGTCGCTCCAGGGCACGGATGATGCCGATGTGGGCCCATCCTCGGGCCGCACCGCTGCCCAGGGCCAATCCCAGACGGGGTTTTCGTGACACAGTTGCGTCTCCTGACATGAAGTGGGAGTCCAGCTTACTCCGGCTTCTCCTGCCCGTCATCCCGCCACGCTTCGCTGCGATTGCGGCCGTTGGCCTTGGCCTGATAGAGGGCGATATCGGCGCGGCGGATCACCTCCTGCAAGGAGATGGCCGGTGACTGGCGACAGTGGCCCAGACTGACGGTCACCTTCAGCTCGGCCGCAATCGCGCTCCAGGGATGCTCTGCTATGCACAGACGAAGCCGCTCGGCCAAGGGGGCCAGAGGGATCGCTTCATCGGCGACGAGCAGCAGGAACTCCTCGCCGCCCCAGCGGATCAGGTGGCACTCCCGTGTCAGCAGGGACTGGCAGAGCTGCACCAGACGGATGAGGACCTGATCGCCCACCCCGTGGCCGAAACGGTCGTTGACCTGTTTGAAGTGATCGCAGTCAAACATGATGGCGCCGATGCGTTGGCGGCCTGTCAGGGCCTGGCGGTGTTCGAAGGCATCGAAGTAGTGGCGGTTGAAGGCGCCGGTCAGGGCATCGTGGCGAGACAGGTAGTTGAGGCGCCGGTTGAGGCGCTGGGCACGCAGGCTGGAGACGGTCGCCACCACCAGACAGAGAATGGTGATGAGCGCCGTCGCCGATTGCCACAACAGCGTCTGCAGCAGAGGCAGCAGCGGGATGCGATGGATGAGGGAGAGCGGTGTCTCCGGGATGGGATAGACGAGCTGCAAGGCGCCCTGTTGCCACTCATATTCCGCTGACTGCGCCGTCCTGACGGGGGGCGGCGCGGTACCGGACTGGCTGCTGGCGAGGATCTGCTGATGGGCGTTGAGCAGGAACAGGGTGCCAATCCGGGGGGCGAGGCGGTGCAGGGTCTGCGCCAGCGTGACGGTCTGGATGTCGATGCTGAGCAGGCCAATGATCTGGCCGCCCTGGGTAATGGGCTGGGAGAGGGTGATCATCTGCCCCCGTCCGGCAAAATCCTGGTAGGGGCGCGAGAGCATGGCGTGCTCCAGGTGGGGATACCTGGCCATCGCCTCCTGCCAGTAGGCCTTGCTGTAAATCACGGGATCGAAGCGAAACTGGCTGGATGGCACCCAGGGATAGAGGTAGATGAAATTGTCCGTACCGGTGAAGTAGATCCAGGCCACGTCCCTGTCCAGCAGCTTGCTGGCCGTGGCGAGCAGGGGAGAGAGGCTGAGGGCGAGATGTATTCTGGCTTGCCGCTCGCTGCCGTCGTGGGGCAGCGGGCCCTGCCCGGTCAGGTTGCCGATGAGGGCTGGGGGCAGATCGACGGGGATGCGATCCAGGTTGATGCCGTGTTCCCCGTCGGATTGCAGCGCCTGATAGAGCTGGCGAGAGAGCACGGACTGGGGATTGCTGCGCAGGCGCTCCTCCGCCTGGCCGCGCATGGCCTCAAGGAAGGTCTCCATCCGCTGGTGCTGGCTGCTGAGCTGGGTCGCGGCGTTGATGGTGTCACGCTTGTTGATCTCGGTAACCTGGCGAAACGCATGTTGCAGGGCGAGCAGCAACAGCAGCAGGCCGAGGCCCAGCAGCAGCCACTGCAATCGGTATCTGGCAAAGGCGGGGGAGGGAATGGACATGGGCGTACCGGAAGATGGCGAGAGTCGGCATCAGTGTAAGGCAGAACCCTGACGCGCGTGCCGACAAGATGCGTTTTTGATGATCTTCTCACCGGACTGTTACGTTTTGTCACATTTATACATAGTCACGGCATAGTCAGGGGGTAACATGGTGCCATCCTTGATGAAGCTATCTCTTCTTCCTCTCTCTTTGACTGCATGGATCTTGTGATGAAAACGCGCGTGTGGCTGTGGCTTTTCCCTCTTCTTCTATTGCTGGCGGCGGGCGCCTGGCATCTGCGGCAGGCTGAACCCGCCAGCAAGCCTTCACCAAGAGAGATCAATATCAGGGCCGAAACCGTCAGGCAGAGCCTGGCCGAGCCCTCCATCAAGCTGGTGAGCAAGCTTGCGGCCAATCGCTCCGTGGCCATCAGCCCCGAGGTGACCGGCCGCATTGCCACCATTGCGGTGAGCTCCGGCCAGCAGGTCAAACAGGGGCAGACCCTGATCGCCCTGGATGCGGGCAAGCAGCAGGCGGAGCTGGCCGAGCAGAGCGCCAGCGTGCGCGACGAGGCCCGCAAGCTGCGGGACATGCGCAAGCTGGTGGCGCGAGGCGCCGTCACTACCTCGGAGCTGGAGGGGCAGGAGGCGACTGTGGCCCAGGCCCAGGCCCGGGTCGATGCGGCCCGTTACGAGCTCTCCCTGCGCACCCTGGCGGCCCCCTTCGACGGCACCGTCAGCCTCATCGATCTCAGCGAAGGAGCCCTGGTCAACAGCGGCGACGTGCTCTTGCATCTGGATGAGCTGGCAAAACTGCGGCTCGATCTGGCGGTGCCCGAGCGCTACCTCTCCTTGCTGCGCCCCGGCATGGCGGTGACGGCAACCAGCTCGGCCTGGCCGGACCAATCCTTTTCCGGCGTGCTGGAGACCCTCGACAGCCGGATCTCCAGCGACACCCAGAACATCAAGGCCCGCGTCATCCTGTCCAACACCGGTGGCCAGCTGCGTCCCGGCATGCTGATGAACGTGGATCTCTCTCTGCCACCCCAGAAGATGACCCTGATCCCCGCCCAGTCGGTGGAGTATGCCGGCGAGCAGCGCTTCGTCTATCGCCTGGAGGCGGACGGACGGGTGAAGCGGGTGCCGGTGGAGCTTGGCGACACCCATGGCGAGGCCGTCTGGGTGCTCAAGGGGTTGAACGTCGGCGATCGCATCGCGGTGGAGGGGCTGGTCAATCTGCGCGACGGCGCCCAGGTACGTGATCTGGGCGAGGTGAAAGGCTGATGTGGCTCTCCGATATCTCAGTACGCCGTCCCCTGGTGGCGGTGGTCATCAGCGCCCTGCTCACCGTGTTCGGCCTGGTGGCCTTCAGCAAACTCACCGTGCGGGAGATGCCGGATGTGCAGACCCCGTCCGTTTCCATCACCACCACCTATGAGGGGGCGGCCCCCGAGGTGATGGAGAGCCAGGTCACCAAGCCCATCGAGGATCAGCTCTCCGGCATCAGCGGCATCAAGAACATCAACTCGGTGACCCGCAAGGGGCGCTCCTCCATCACGGTGGAGTTCAAGCTCGGCTGGAACATGCTGGAGGGCACTTCCGACGTGCGTGACGCCATCTCCCGGGCCAGACCCAAGCTGCCAGACGGGGCGGACGAGCCCATGGTGACCAAGGACAACGGCAACGGGGATGTGGCCATCTGGCTCAACTTCAGCAGCACCCAGATGGATCGTACCGCCATGACGGATTACGCCAATCGCATGCTGGTGGACCCCTTGAGCCTGGTGGAAGGGGTGAGCGAGGTGTCTCTCTCCGGGGACCTGACCCAGGTGATGTACGTGCGGCTGCGCCCCGCCGACATGGCGGCCCGCGGCATCACGGTGGCCGACGTGCAGGATGCCCTCAAGCGGGAGAACATCGAGCTGCCGGGCGGCGAGATCCGCAACAACACCATGACCATGGCGGTGCAGATCGCACGGCTCTATCACAGTGCGGAAGATTTTCGCACCCTGCCGGTGAAAACCGCCACCAATGGTCAGAGCATCTATCTGGCGGACATTGCGGATGTGGAGGTGGGGGCCAAGAACGAAGACAGCGCCTATCAGCGCAATGGCCGCGAGAGCCTGGGGATTGGCATCGTCGCCCAGTCCACCGCCAATCCCCTGGCGGTGGCCCAGGGCATCGAGAAGAAGCTCGTGGAGATGCAGCGCTTCCTGCCGGAGGGGGCCACCCTTGAGGTCGACTACGACTCCACCATCTTCATCAAGCAGGCCATCGACGAGGTATACGAGACACTCGCCATCTGCGCCCTGCTGGTGGTCGCCGTGCTCTATCTCTTCCTCGGGCAGGGGCGCACTACCCTCATTCCCGCCATCACGGTGCCCGTCTCCCTGATTTCGGCCTTCATCGGTGCCTGGTATCTGGGCTTTTCCATCAACCTCATCACCTTGCTGGCCCTCATCCTCGCCATCGGCCTGGTGGTGGATGACGCCATCGTGGTGGTGGAGAACATCCACCACCACCTGCAACGGGGCGAGTCCCCCTTGATGGCGGCCTGGCACGGCACCCGGGAGGTGGGCTTTGCCGTCATCGCCACCACCGCCGTGCTGGTGATGGTGTTTGTGCCCATCGCCTTCATGGATGGCATGGTGGGGCGCCTCTTCACCGAGTTCGCCATCCTGCTCTCCTTGGCCGTGCTCTTCTCCTCCCTGGTGGCGCTCACCCTGACCCCGGCCATGGGCTCCTGGCTGATGCGTGCCGTGGACAAGCCCAACGCCCTGACCGCCACCCTGGACAAGGGACTTGGCTGGGTGGAGGAGCGTTATCGCCGCGTGCTGGGGGCCGTGCTGCGCCGCGCCGTCTGGATGCCCCTGGTGTTGCTGCTCTGCCTTGGCGGCATTGGCGCCCTCTTTGGCAAGCTGCCCGCGAGCCTCACCCCGACCGAGGACAGGGGCGTGCTCTATGTGTTCGTGAAAGGGGCGGAGGGCACCAGCATCGAGCGGATGAAGCGCAACATGCAGCAGGTGGAGGCCGCCATCCTGCCGCTGCTCGGCAAGGGGGTGGTGCAGGCCATGAGCTTCAGCACCCCGGCCTTCGGGCGCGGCGGCGATCAGACCGGCATGGCCATCATCCAGCTCAGTGACTGGGCGGTGCGGGACGAAACGGCCACCGAGTTTGGCCGCTCCCTGAGCGGTCGCCTCGCCGGCATCCCCGACGTGATGATCCGCACCTTCCAGCCGGGGTTCAGAGGCGGCTCCACCGCGGCGGTGCAGTTCGTGCTGCAAGGCTCCGATTACGGCGAGCTCAACCAGCAGGGGCTGGCGCTCAAGGAGGCGGCGGCCCAAAGCGGGCTGATGCAGAGCCCGGATCTCGACTATGCCGAGAAGACCCCGGAGCTGCAGGTGACCATAGAGCGGGAGCGAGCCACCCAGCTCGGCATTCCGGTCTCCACCATCGCTAGCTCCCTGCAGGCCCTGCTCGGTGGCGTCAGCCAGACCACCTATGTGGACAGGGGCGAAGAGTATGACGTCTACCTGCGCGCCAACCAGACCCAGTTCAATGGCATCTCCGACATCAGCCGCATCTATTTGAAGGCCGCGAGCGGCGAGATGGTGAGCCTCTCCACCCTGGCGACCGTCACCCAGGTGGCGAGTCCCCAGCGCCTCAACCACTACCAGCGCCAGAAGGCGGTCACCCTCACCGCGGACGTGGCCCCCGGCCACACCCTGGGGGAGGCGCTCGACTTCCTGGATGGCTGGGCCGCGGATCACCTGCCCACCGGCATGTCGGTGGATTATGCCGGCGAGTCCAAGGACTATCGCGACAACCAGGGGGAGATGGCACTGGTGTTCGGCCTGGCCCTGCTGGTGGTCTATCTGGTGCTGGTGGCCCAGTTCGAGAGCCTGCTGACCCCGGCGGTGGTGATGATGACGGTGCCGCTCGGCATCTTCGGCGGCCTGCTCGGCCTTTGGCTCACGGGGCAGGAACTCAGCATCTACAGCCAGATAGGCATGATCATGCTCATCGGCATGGTGACCAAGAACGGCATCCTCATCGTCGAGTTCATCAACCAGTTGCGCCAGCGGGGTGAAGGGTTCGAGGAGGCGATCATCAAGGGGTCGGTGCGCCGCCTGCGCCCCATCTTGATGACCTCGCTCACCGCCATCATCGGCGCCGTGCCCCTGATGCTCTCCATGGGGGCGGGGTACGAGAGCCGGATGGCCGTGGGAACCGTGGTCTTCTTCGGCTTGTCCTTGGCGACCCTGGTGACCCTGCTGGTGGTGCCCGCCATCTATCACCTGATCGCCAGGCGCGCGGGGATGACGGGGGCGCGGGACCGACTGGTGGACGAGGTACTGGCCACGGCAACTCCGGCCAGTCCCTCCACGGTGCCGGGGGCGGGGGCCCCCGAGGGGCGGGACAAACCGGCGGCCTAGCGTGCCGACCCGGATGACAGCAAACAGGGCGCCAATGGGCGCCCTGTTTGCTGATGAGATCTGAGTCTGTCACGCCGGCCCGTCGCGCCCGCTCGAAGGCGCCCCTTCCCCTCGCGTTCTGTAGGGTCAAAAAGCCGTCGCCCCCGCCTTGCTCTGCCGGTATAATGCGCGACCCGAATTGTTCCAGGTGGTCAAAATGCAGCCGGTTACCAACCTCTTCTCCTATCCCCGTTACTGGGCCGAGTGCTACGGCACGGCGCCCTTCCTGCCCATGTCCCGCGCGGAGATGGACAAGCTCGGCTGGGACAGCTGCGACATCGTGCTGGTGACAGGCGACGCCTACGTGGATCACCCGAGCTTCGGCATGGCGGTGATCGGCCGCATGCTCGAATCCCAGGGTTTTCGGGTCGGCATCATCGCCCAGCCAGACTGGTCATCGAAGGATGACTTCATGCGTCTGGGCAAGCCCAACCTCTTCTACGGGGTGACGGCGGGCAACATGGACTCCATGATCAACCGCTACACCGCCGACAAGAAGCTGCGCCACGATGACGCCTACACCCCGGGGGACGTGGGCGGCAAGCGGCCGGACCGCGCTACCCTGGTCTATACCCAGCGCTGCAAAGAGGCCTATAAAGAGGTGCCGGTGGTCATCGGCGGCATCGAGGCATCCCTGCGCCGCATCGCCCACTACGACTACTGGTCCGAGACCATCCGTCGCTCCATCTTGATCGATGCCAAGGCCGACATCCTCATCTACGGCAACGCCGAGCGACCCCTGGTGGAAGTGGCTCACCGCATCGCAGGCGGCGAGACCATCGACACCATGCAGGACATTCGCGGCACCGCCGTCATCCGCAAGGAGCCGCTGCCGGGCTGGCGCGGGGTGGATTCGAGCAAGCTCGACCAGATTGGCCGCATCGATCCCATCCCCAACCCCTATATGGAAGGGGCGCCTTGCTCTGATGACGAGGGTACCGCGCCGGTGGAGCAGGAGGCCAAGCCCATCCTGGTGCAGCCGCCTAAGCAAAAGCCATGGGAGAAGACCTACGTCAAGCTGCCGGCGTTCGAGCGGGTGAAGGAGGACAAGGTGCTCTACGCCCATGCGTCCCGCATCCTGCACCACGAGACCAACCCGGGCTGCGCCCGCGCGCTCTCGCAGGCCCACGGCGATCGCATCATCTGGGTCAACCCGCCTGCCTTCCCGCTCGAGACCGACGAGATGGACGGGGTGTTCGGCCTGCCGTACCAGCGGGTGCCGCACCCGGCCTATGGCAACGAGAAGATCCCGGCCTACGACATGATCAAGACCTCGGTCAACATCATGCGCGGCTGCTTTGGCGGCTGCTCCTTCTGCTCCATCACAGAGCACGAAGGGCGCATCATCCAGAGCCGCTCGGAAGAGTCGATCCTCAAAGAAATCGAAGAGATCCGCGACAAGGTGCCGGGCTTTACCGGCGTCATCTCGGATCTGGGCGGCCCCACCGCCAACATGTATAAGCTCCGCTGCAAGAGCCCCAAGGCCGAGCAGACCTGTCGCCGTGCCTCCTGCGTCTGGCCGACCATCTGCCCGCACATGGATACCGACCACAGCCCGACCATCAACCTCTATCGCAAGGCGCGTGACCTCAAGGGCATCAAGAAGATCCTGATCGCCTCCGGGGTGCGTTACGACATCGCGGTGGAAGATCCGCGCTACATCAAGGAGCTGGCCAAGTACCACGTCGGCGGCTACCTCAAGATCGCGCCGGAACATACCGAGGAGGGCCCGCTCTCCAAGATGATGAAGCCTGGCATGGGCAGCTACTACAGCTTCAAGGAGCTGTTCGACAAGTATTCCAAAGAGGCGGGCAAGCAGCAGTACCTGATCCCCTACTTCATCTCGGCCCACCCGGGTACCACGGATGAGGACATGGTGAACATGGCGCTCTGGATTAAAGCAAACCGCTTCAAGCTCGATCAGGTGCAAAACTTCTACCCGTCGCCGCTCGCCAACGCCACCACCATGTATTACACCGAGAAAAACCCGCTCAACAAGGTGAGCCGCCAGGGCGGGGACGTGTTCGTGGTGAAAGGGGAGCGTCGCCGTCGCCTGCACAAGGCGCTGCTGCGCTATCACGATCCGGCTGGCTGGCCGATGATCCGCGAAGCCTTGCTGGAGATGGGCAAAGGCCACCTCATCGGTAACGGCCCCGACTGCCTGGTGCCGCCGGAAGGCCGTGGCGAAGCCAAGGCCGAGCGCAGCATCAACAAGGGCCTGAAACCCGCCCTGACCCGCCATAGCGCCATCACCCATCAGCGCAGCAATGGGGCAGGCAACAAGGCCACTGGCGGTAAGGGTGCAGGCGCGCAAGGGGCCGTCGCCTCCCAAGGCAAGGCTCGCAGCGACACCCCTGCCGCCAGCAAGGGCGGCAAGGCGGGCAATGGCAAGCCAGTTGGCTCCCAGCTCAGTAAAGGGGCTGGCAACGGCAAACCCGCGGCGCAAGGGGCAGCTCAAGGCAAACCGGCTGGCAAACCCGCCCATAAGGGCAAGACCCCGACCCGTGCTGGCTCTGCCAAGCCGGGCGCCAAAGGGAGCGGAGCCAAGCGACCAGCTCGGTGAATTTTCCTGATTAGGAAAGCGATAGAAATAAAAAAGGCGACCGGATGGTCGCCTTTTTAAATGCTTCGTGTTATTGAAAATCTAATTAAAAGTTAATCAGCATTCATTCACCGTTCGGAGTAATTCCCACAAAATTTCCTCCCTTCGTGCTCTTCTTGCTCTGTCTGATGATGCTCGAGATACCGCATCTTGATACTCTTCAATGTAAGGGCCATCGAATTGCCAGGGTGAGATCGCGAACGTTTTTTGGACACTTCGTTCTATTTGACCCGCAGATCGTGTTGTGATCTGATACTCCCTTTTTGGGAGATCCATGATGAGCCTTGATGCATTTTCTCAGTATTTCGGTGAGCTGGAAGACCCTCGTCAGTCCGCCAAAATCAGCTATCCCTTGTTCGATGTCCTGTTCCTGACGGTCTGTGCCGTCATCGCCGGCGCCGAAGGTTGGGAGGACATCGAGGATTTCGGTGAAGTCCACCTGGACTGGTTCCAGCAAAAGGGCCTGTTCCCCGACGGGCTGCCGGTACACGACACCATCGCCCGTATCGTGTCTCGCCTTGACCCCACCCAGTTCCAACAGTGCTTTATTCAGTGGGCGCAATCGGTCAATGAGCGTACCGAGGGTGAACTGATTGCCATCGATGGCAAGGTGCTACGGGGCTCTTACCAGCGGGAAAGCCGCCGCTCCGCCATTCATATGGTCAGCGCCTTCGCCACTGGCAACGGCGTGGTCATGGGCCAGTTGAAAACCGATGCCAAGTCCAATGAAATCACGGCCATTCCAGCATTGCTCAAGCTGCTGGATATCAAGGGGTGCCTCGTGTCCATTGATGCCATGGGCTGTCAGACTGACATCGCCGGCACCATCGTCAAGCAAGGCGGAGACTACCTGCTGGCGGTCAAGGGTAACCAAGAGCTGTTGCACCGCGCGGTTCAGCAAGCACTCCGACCGTTCCACTCGGCAGCCACCGACCCCGTCAATGTGACGGTGGAGAAAGGACATGGTCGCATTGAGGCCAGGGAATACCATGTTCTTGCTGCCGGTGACGTGGCCAGCCAGTTCCCGGAGTGGAGAGGCCTGAAAACCCTGGGTGTGGCCATCGGCTATCGCCTGGAAAAATCAGGCAAACAGTCCCTCGAATACCGCTACTACATCAGTTCGGCGGAACTGGACCAGGCTCGCTTCGCTGCCGCAGTGCGGGACCACTGGCGGATCGAGAACAGCCTGCATTGGGTGCTGGACGTCTCGATGAACGAAGATGCTTGCCCCATCTATCGAGGTGAGGAAATCTGGGACACCCACCTTTTTGACAGGGGCGTAGCCCTGTACTTGGCTTGAGGTGTCACTGCCCAGGGGGTGAGCCATGACCATTGCCCGTTCACGTCAAATCAGTTTGCAGGATACGCCTTACTATCATGTGGTCAGTCGCTGTGTGCGGCGGGCGTTTCTGTGCGGGGAAGATGCCCACTCCGGCCAGAGTTACGAGCATCGGCGCCAGTGGGTAGTGGACAAGTTGGGCCAATTGTCGCGACTGTTTGCCATCGGTGTGTGTGCCTATGCGGTGATGAGCAATCACTATCACCTGGTGCTCAAGGTCGAGTCGGATACCGCTGCCAATTGGAGCGAGCGGGAGGTGGCCGAGCGTTGGGCGGCGCTGTTCCAGTGGCCGCTGCTGGTACGACGCTGGTATCAGGGGGAATCCCTGATTGAGCCTGAACTCGCTGTGGTGCAACAACTGATAGGACAGTGGCGGGAGCGCCTGCATTCCATCAGCTGGTTTGTGCGGTTGCTCAACGAAAACCTGGCTCGGCAGGCCAATCGGGAAGATGGTTGCAAGGGCCATTTCTGGGAAGGGCGCTTCAAGAGCCAGGCCCTGCTCACCGCATCAGCCCTGCTGGCCTGCATGACTTACGTTGACCTCAACCCGATACGAGCGGGATTGTCCGATCGGCCTGAACAGAGCGATTACACCAGCCTCAAGCAGCGTCTCGATGGCGAGCAGTCCGCCGCCCCATTGCCGCCGTTGCTGTTGCCATTCGCGCACGAAGCGCGACCCGATAGCCTGCCATATGCCTTTGCGGATTACCTGATGCTGGTGGACTGGACAGGCCGCGCCATCCGAGTGGACAAACGGGGCCATATCCCGGCTTCTCTTGCCCCTATCCTGGCGCGGCTGGGGTTGGACGAGGTGCGCTGGCTCAAGCAAGTGACGCTGTTTCGGCGCCAGGGTATCAGAGTGGTGGGTGACAAAGAGCATTGTCAGCAGTTTGCCTGGCACTGTGGCCAGCGACGGTGTCATCAACCATCCCTTTGAGTGATGAATGCTCGCATCATAACAACGTCCGGTATCGCGCCATCACCCCGCCGGTGTGATCGCATCTGAATTGGCGTCATCGATGCCAAGACATTCTCTTTAATCCCCCGAGTTTCACAAATGCCATCGCAAATGCTGGATGACAAGTTGTGCTGGGCGCTGGATGAGGGCTTTCTCCAAAAGGTGGCTGTCCTGATAAGGCGCCATGAATTGGCGTCATCGATGCCAAGACATTCTTTTTAATCCCCCGAGTTTCACAAATGCCATCGCACATGCTGGATGACGAGTTGTGCTGGGCGCTTGATGAGGGCTTTCTCCAAAAGATGGCTGTCCTGATAAGGCGGGTTGGGGAAGAGGGGCTATCGGTCCTTTGTCAACAGGCCCTTTCTCACAATGCGGCGACACCGTGGGTGTTGCTTGAGCAGGTGATTTTTGCATCAGTGAAACAGAGTGGGTGATATGGTTCCTCCAATGGAACAATCCGTACACAAAGATGGCTGTCCTAAATAAAAAGTAGAGTGGGTGATATGGTTCCTCCAATGGAACAATTCGTACACAAAGATGGCTGTCCCAAATATAGTCCCCAAAAGGTGGCTGTCGCAGATAAGAAGAGAAGGGTTAAGGAAGATGTACTATCGGCCCTTTGTTATCAGGCCGTTTTTTCACAACGCTGCGACACCGTGGGTGTTGCTTGAGCAGGTGATTTTTGCATCAGTGAAACAGAGTGGGTGATATGGTTCCTCCAATGGAACAATCCGTACATAAAGATGGCTGTCCCAAATAAAAAGTAAAAAGAGACCTTATCGTGCTAGGCCCATGGAGAAGGGGGGAGATGACGACGTCCCTTGGGGATCTTTTACGAGAGTCGGCAAATATGGGGACCCACCTTTGGCTCACATGACCAAACCTGATGCCAAGGGGCGGGTTGGCCGATATCTCGAAGGAGGGCAGCGTTGGCAATAAATAACAAGGGCGACCAGTTGGTCGCCCTTGTGTGATGGGCAGAAGCGTGGGCTTTGCCTGTGAACGTGACGGTTATTGCAAATCCGTGCTCAGGCTGGGGGCGCCGAAGTTCACCAGGGTGGCATGGGAGTGCTCGAAGTACTGTGACCAGAAGTCACCGAGAGCATCCATGGTCTTGCCGGAACGATAGGCGTGTTTCACCGCGTCGGTCACCAGCCCGGCGCCCGTGACGTAGACGCGAGCGCCTTGCAGATCGGCAAACAGCCCCTTGCTCTTGGCTTGCTTGAGCTCGTCACCGACATTGAGCTGCTTGATCTTGTTGGTGGCATAGAAGCTGGTGTAATCGGAGTGCTCCAGCATGTCCGAAATGAGGAACACGACGCGGTCATTGACGCCTTGCTCGGCCTTCATATCGTCACCCACCTTGCGCAGCGAGTTCATGATCTCGCTCTTGGGGATGTCCTGGCGGGCATCACGCAGTGCTTTCACGAACTGTTTGCCAAAGCCGTTACGAAAGACCTTGGTCTGCGTCGTCAGGCAGGTGTCCAGGCCGCGCAATTTGCGCATGCTGACATCGTCCCGGATCTCCCCTTCCAGCGGCATATCCAGTTGCCCCGCGTAGGCTAGGCGAAGGTATTCGCCAGGCAAGAAGGCGGAGAAGGTATAGAGCTTGACGCGATCACCAGCCTGCACGAACCGCTCTATCTGCCCCCAACTGCTGCGTTGCAGATCGTCAGGCATCGGAATGGTCTGGTCGATGATGACCACCAGTTCGCGACCGGTGCCCGCAGGCTTGATGTCGGTCAGGCCATTGCGTTCATAGCAGCTCTGTATGTCGTTACGCTCGGCCGCCAAGGCTGCACAAGGCAGCGTCAACGCCAGTAGCAATACCTGGGTGATCTTCACGATTAGGCACTCTGCTTGGTGGGAAAGAGGCCCAGGGTCTTGAGGGCCATCTGCTGTTCACGGATATCACGTAACTGCGCTTCTTCCACCCCCAGTGCGCGGCTGGCTGCTGCCAGACTCTCTTCGGGCAGGCCAGTGACATCATGGAAATCGGCGGCCTTGACGGCAGCGTCGGTCTGGCCGGGGGCGTCAGTGGTGGGCGGGAGAGCCGCCTTTGCCTGCGCAACAGCCGGTTGTACGGCGGGTGCCGGCTCGGCTTGCACTGTCGGTGCGACCTGGGGGGCCGCCTGAGGGGCCGGCTTGGGCGGCACGGTGCCTGCCTTGTACTCGATAAAGGCCAGGAAATTGCGATGGGCGGATTTCTCCCCTTCCAGCGCCCCCAGCACACCCGAGTTGGTATGGTCACGGCTCGACAACAGGGTCTGCAAGCGGCGGAGCTTGTCATCGGCATGGCTGGCAATGGCGGTGCGTTGCTGGTCCATCGCGTCCAGCATCTCTTCGGCGGTCGCGTATTCGTGTGTCAGACGCCAGGCTGTTTTGGAATGGGTGCCTGCAAAGTGATATTTGCTGGCAAGCCAGATGCTGATCCCCTGGATGGCGATGTAGATGAGCGACAGCATGACGTAGGTGGTCAGGCTGGCCTCACGGATGGCCTGCATCTTGTCTTCGATGGTGGCCTCTTCCGCCTCGTTGTTGATGGCTTGAGACTCTTCCGGCAGATCAAACGGCGACCCCATGCTGCTGTCACTCTGTGCCGTTGTTTCGGCGCGCATGTTGTTGACCATCTCGGTTTCGATGCTGTCGAGGGTGGCTGAACGCACCACGAAGGCGCCCACAGCCATGCAGGCAATAAACGAAGCACAGACAATCAGCCAGACAAACTTGCGGCTGACACCTGAATTCACGTCTTTCAGGCGTGCCAGCAGCTGCTCGTAGTCAGGTTTGTCAGAGTCCGAGAAGGAGTCTTCCAGATTGATGGCCTTGTTTGCCTTGAGGGTACGGGAGCGTTTTGAGGGCTCTTCCCCTTGCCACCAGTGACGGGCCCGGGCGATCAGGCTGTTGTGATGCAGGGAGTGTCCGGCCACTTCAGCCAGGAATGCGGATGCAACGGCGAGCAGCAGAGCCGTCGCGGCTGCCAGCAGGTGACGGTCATTGGTGGAGGCATCCATGTTCATCCAGCCTGCCAGCACGTAGGCAAAGCCCATTGCCTCGACCAGCACCAGCACCAGCACCAGAGCAAGCACCCACGCCGGGCGCGGGGAGCGGCCGGCCTCTCCTGCCTTGGCAAGGTAGTCGAGGGAGGCGTTGTAGGCATCTGTCCCCTTTAAATGTTTCTTGTATTCGCGGTAGTACACATTTGACAGGGTCACTTCATGGTTGATCCAGCCATCGCCATCGACCGAGGCCGGCTTGCGGGCGAGACGGGCCACTGTGCCGATCAGCGGCAGGCTGTGCCATACCCGGATCAGGAAGTAGGAGACATGCTCCCAATGCCGCCACACCACCACGGCGCTGACGAGGAATGAAACAATGCCAACGGTCAGCATCTGGTTGGCGAGGATCAGCGTCTTGAGCGCTGCCAAAGAAAAGTCTTCCACTAAGTTTCTCCGTTTTCTTATTTGGAATGGGTGGCGGGAATGGGCAGGTACGAAGCCACATAAGCCTCGGAACCTGCCGGGTAGAACAGGGCTCCCTGGCTTACCTTGGCGTTGCCTTTGCTGAACACGAGATCCATGCAGGACACCGACGCCTTGGGATCGCTGGTGAAGACGCGGTACAGCACCTCACTCTCGCCCTCATAGGTGTTGGCCACCGCCTTGAGGGTCTGGGGCTTCTTCTGATTCGAGGATTTGTAACCCTGAACGACTTGCAGGATCGGTTGACGATCGACCTGGGCGTTATCACGCAAGATGGAAACCGGAGAGACAGTCACCAGGTGGCCGTTGACGGTATTGGCCCAGACGCGATTGTTATAGCCGGGCATGTACTCCTTGGTGGCATGGCGCGGGAGAGGCTTGTCGTCTGCCATGCTCAGTACCTGGCCTGCACTGCGTGGCTTATCTGCCTCACAGCTCGACATCGGCATGTCGCTTGCGTATGCGCTGCTGATCAGTGCAAAACCACTCGCCTTGGGCTTGATGTTCTGAGCCATGTTCCACTGATAGGTGCCGGCAGGCTTGCCGCCGAAGTCCACTGCGGCCTTGGCATTGGGCAGGGCCTTGGTCGTGCTGGTGTTTGAGGCGCTCTGCTTGGTGGCGGGTTGGCGAGGGGCGGTTTGCGATGTGGCCGCCACCTTGCTTGAACCGCTTGCGGACTGAGCCGCCGGTTTGGTCGCAGCCACACGCGGTTTGGCGGTATCGGAAGCCCCGTAACGCAGATAGCGGGTGTTGTTCTCTTCGGATTGGGCCCGCATGACCAGAGCCTGCTCGTTCGCCAGTTCTACAATTTCGACCCGGCGATTCTGACCGCGAAGCAAGGGGTCGCTGTTGTCTGCGATGGGACGCGACGAACCCGCGCCTTGATAGTAAATGGAAGAGGCCGGGATCCCCGATGCGACCAGGACCTTGCCGACGGCTCGCGCACGTTGCTCGGAGAGTCGCAGGTTGAGTTCTGCAGGGCCGGTGGCGTCACTGTGGCCGACGAGAAGGATACGGCGCTGATCCGAGGCGTCTGCGGCTGCGGGTTTGGCATAGAGCTGGGCCAGTTTCGTGACCACGCGCAGGCCGCTTTCTGTGAGCTGGGCAGAACCACTCGAGAACATGCCGGAATCGGGGATCTGGGCCACAAGGCCGGCGTCCTGAGGGACATCGGTCACTGCGGCTGGCTCGGCAACGGTCAGTTTCTCGGTCGCGATGTTGAGATTCTCTTCCTTTGCTATCCGGTCAAGCTCTTGTAGCCTGGACTGCCACATATAGCCTGCCGCGCAGCCCAGCGCCCCACCGAGGGCAACCCCCGCGACAGCCCCTTTTTTCCCGTTGATGGCGTAGCCCGCAGCCCCTCCTGCAATCATGCCAGCCCCACAAAGCACCGGCATGCCGTAATCCTTGCCGATATCATTGACCGTGGATTTGAAATTCTGCATCTGCTGAGAGCTGCAACCCACGGCGGCAATCAATACACAGCTGAGAGGTGCAAGACGAAACGATTTATCCATAGCGATTCCTTGCCATTTATATTTAATAGCGAGATTCAGACATGCCAGTGAGGCCAGAGAAAAGCGTCTTCGGGCGGAGTGAAATATCGACACTTGCTGACATAAAAGATATTAGCGCGGGCTGATGTTTAATATCGGCGCCAGGCGTGCTCATTCTCGCAAGCGGCTGTGTCTGATATGTCCTGAGTGTCAGAAGAGGCAATTATCTATGCGGTTCAATAGGTATCGAGTGACTATGATAAGCCAAACGAGCCTGATCATGCGAGTGGAAAAGTGATGCAACCATAGGGAAAACATCGACTTTCCAATATCTTTGCCCATCTCACCGACGCTGAACACTAAGAGGGTTATTGTGACGCTCTTGTGATTTGTGAAAGGTGCAGGCCGATTATCGCTACTGAGGATGAGGGCTGTTGGGGGAAGTATGTGGTTGCCCCCACTGACAGTGCTGGCGAAATAATGTTCATGGGCAGAATAACGTCTGGCAGCCCGTTTATATAATGGATTAATTGTCGATAAATATGTCTGATAACAGTTTATAGAGTGGGGCACAGGCAGTGCGAAGCATTGCAAGACCTCTGTTTAACGCATTGTTTGATAATATTGTCGAAAGGGTTTGGTCAGGAGCAATCAGATGGCGATAACAACGCGATCCCGAAGAGAGAAGGTAGGCAGCGGGCTCGGGCTGGTGATGGGGCTCATCGCCTTTAACCTGATCGTGCCCCTGCTTCCGGTTGCAACAGAGATGTCGGATATGACCCGGATGATAGGTGCCATGGTCAGCGCCATGCTTTGTGCCGAGCTGGGCGCCAGGATTGGCAAGTGGCGGGATGCCAAAGAGCAGGCCGGATCGGCAGAGTAACTCGACGTGAGAAGAGCGCCAATCGCCCGAGTGCGGCGGTGTGTGCGGGTGTAACAGGCAGGGCGACAGTTGTCGCCCTGCCTGTTTTGCTATCGCGGTTTGCCGCTCAAGCGCCGCGCCGCCGGGGGTCGCTTCGATGGAGGAAGGTGGCCAGGATATCGCGGGGTGGTGCCGCATTGCATCAGAAGGCACCTGGAGCGAGATGGCGCCAAGGCTGGATCTGCGAGGGAAATCCTGAGATCGTGCAGGCAGTTATCTGGTTATCCCCTTGAGAGGAGTGCCCATGCGCATTGCCCTGATTGGCCTTGGCGATATCGCCCGGAAGGCCTATCTGCCGCTGCTTGCAAACGACGAGCGAGTCACCCCGCTGCTCTGTACCCGGAGTCCCTCGGTGCTCGGCAAACTGGCGCGCCAGTACCGGATTGGCGAGTGTTTTACCGAGGTCGATGCGCTGCTGGCGAGCCGACCTGATGCGGTGATGATCCACGCTGCCACCGCCGTGCACGGCAAACTGGCGGAGCTGTGCCTGCGTGCCGGCATTCCCACCTTTGTGGACAAGCCGCTGTGTGACAACGCAGGAGAGGTGGAGGCGCTCGCCAATCTCGCCATCGCCAGGGACTGCCCGCTGTTTGTCGGCTTCAACCGTCGCTATCTGCCCGCCATGGCCGCCGCACGTGGCCAGCCGCTGACCGAGCTCCATTGGCAAAAGCACAGGCACGCCCTGCCAGGGGTGCCTCGCCAGTTTCTGTTCGACGACTGTATCCATGTGCTCGACAGTCTCTGCTGTTATGGCGGCGAGCCGGACGGGGAGCTGCATGCGGTGCTGCGACGCAGCAGTGAGCAGCCCGAGCTGCTGGCCGGGGTGAGCGTCGCCTGGCAGAGTGGGCAGATGGCGGTGAGCGGCAGCATGAATCGCAGCGCCGGCATGACCGAGGAGCGCATCGATGCCTATGGCGACAACCTCTCGTTGCATATCGAGAACTGCACCCGTGGCCTGCTTGCGCGAGACAACACAGTGCAGACTCTGGCTCCGGGCGACTGGCAGCCCGTGCTGGCGAGCCGAGGTTTTGTCGCCATGCTCGAGCACTGGTATGGGCAGATTGACGCCGGGCGGGCAGACGGGGCACTGGTCGAGAGCTACCTGAAAAGCCATCGACTGGCGGAGCGCCTCGTCGCCCTGGCAAAGGGATGACCCGGAGGCAAGGGGCTGGGTGACTCCGGCAGGCATCACTGGCCAGAGAATCGGCAGAGCACTGTATGAGATGGTGGCTCCTTGCGCAGTCAGCCGGGAAAGGTGCCAGCGAGCGAGCCAAGCGAAGGCGGGTTTGTTATCTTGGCGGCCATCAAGAGCAGCAGGGCAAGAGATCGCAATGAAGAAGGTGTCGAAGATGAGATGGCTGACCGCAGTGGGTGGGGTATTCCGTTCATGAGCATCATTCTGGGGATCGATCCCGGTTCGCGCATCACCGGCTACGGGGTCATTCGCATCGTCGCGGGCAAGGCGGAATACCTGGGATCGGGCTGCATCCGCACCGATCTGGGGGAGCTGCCGTCTCGCCTGAAGCAGGTCTATGACGGGGTGAGCGAGATCATCACCCAGTTCAAGCCGGACGAGTTCGCCATCGAGCGGGTCTTCATGGCGCGCAACGCGGACTCGGCCCTGAAGCTCGGCCAGGCCAGGGGAAGTGCCATCGTCGCGGCGGTCAATGCCCTGCTGCCGGTGAGCGAGTATTCGGCCACCCAGATCAAGCAGGCGGTGGTGGGCACCGGTGGCGCCGCCAAGGAGCAGGTGCAGCACATGGTGACTCATCTGCTCAAGCTCTCTGCCACCCCCCAGGCGGACGCGGCGGATGCTCTAGGGGTGGCGCTCTGCCACTTCCACACCCGTCAGAGCCTCATTCGCATGGCCGGGCGGGCCAGCGGATCGGTGCGCGGCCGTTATCGCTGAACCCTGGAGGAGGGCTATCCGGTGTTGGCAGGGGAGCGCGGGGAGCTGCTGGCAAAATCGCTGGTCGGGTCACAATCTGTCGCGTCCCTCGATGGGACTCCCATGGAGAAGCGCACCGAGCGGGTGAATATCTTTCTACTTTATCAATAACTTGTGACATTCATCACATATTCGCGATGAATCGGGTCGGTTTCGTCTTGCTCCGCCACACTCCCATAATATGGCGCCTGTTCAATAACAGTGTCCGTATGAGCCTTTCAGGTTCGCGTGTTAGTCATCATGGGAGAGACAAGAGTGAAACCTTTTGCTGCTGAATTTATGGGAACCTTCTGGCTGGTGCTGGGGGCTGCGGGAGCGCCGTGCTGGCTGCCGCCTTCCCCAATGTGGGGATCGGCCTGCTGGGCGTCGCCCTGGCGTTCGGCCTGACTGTGCTGACCATGGCCTATGCCATCGGTCATATCTCGGGTTGCCACCTGAACCCGGCCGTGACCGTCGGGCTCTGGGCCGGTGGTCGCTTCCCGGCCTCCAACGTGCTGCCCTACATCGTGGCCCAGGTGCTTGGTGGGATCGTGGCAGGTGGCGTGCTCTATGTCATTGCCAGCGGACAGGCGGGTTTTGATGTGAGCGCAGGCTTTGCTTCCAACGGCTATGGCGAGCATTCCCCCGGTGGTTACAGCCTGCTGGCCGCACTGGTGTGTGAAGTGGTGATGACCGGTTTCTTCCTGTTTGTCATCATGGGGGCCACCGACAGCCGTGCGCCGGCCGGGTTTGCTCCCATCGCCATCGGTCTGTGCCTGACCCTCATTCACCTCATCAGCATTCCGGTGACCAACACCTCGGTCAACCCGGCGCGCAGCACTGGGGTGGCGCTTTTTGTCGGTGACTGGGCCGTGGGCCAGCTCTGGCTGTTCTGGGTTGCCCCCATTGTCGGTGCCATTCTGGGTGCATTGGCCTATCGTGTGATCGCCACGAAAGAGTGATGTGTTGCTAGTTAACGTGTGGTATCGACACGCCCCCGGGCGTGTTTTTTTATGCCTGAAGGAATACCGGGCAGGGCGCCATGCTGACGATAGGGTGCGGCATGATCACAGTCCCTTGGCGCTCAGCATCTCTTTGTAGCGCTGATGCAGCAGCTTGACTCGTTCCACATAGGCCCGGGTTTCGGCCAATCAATGAGGGATGCCGCCGTGCTTGTACTGTACCGGTCCTACAGCCCCTTGGCGCTCAGCATCTCCTTGTAGCGCTGATACAGCAGCTTGACCCGTTCCACATAGGCCCGGGTTTCGGCCAATGAGGGATGCCGCCGTGCTTGTACCGTACCGGTCCTACAACCCCTTGGCGCTCAGCATCTCTTTGTAGCGCTGATGCAGCAGCTTGACCCGTTCCACATAGGCCCGGGTTTCGGCATAGGGCGGTATGCCGCCGTGTTTTTGCACCGCACCGGCGCCTGCATTGTAGGCGGCGGTGGCCAGGGCCACATTGCCGTCATACTGCTTGAGCAGCCCCGCCAGGTATTTCACCCCGCCAAAGATGTTCTGCTCCGCCAGCAGGGCGTTGCCGACCCCGAGCTCGCGCGCCGTGGCGGGCATCAGCTGGGTCAGTCCCATGGCGCCCTTGCGGGAGACGGCCAGGGGATTGAAGGCGGACTCGGCATGGATCAGCGCCCGGATGAGGGCAGGCTCGACCTGATAAGCCTTGGCTGCCGCCTGTATGGTGCTGGCGTAGTCATAGAGGAAGAGGCCTGTTGTGCGCCAGTTGACCTTGGACGCCGGATCGCAGGCATAGCAGTCGTTGAACAGCAGCAGTTCGTAGTGACCCTGCTCCGGCATCATGTCGGAATAGCGTATGACCCCGTTCTTTTGTACCGACTTGTAGACCTGGATCTGACGGCTTGCAGACTTAGCGGGTTCAGGGGAGGGGAGCGGCGCCGTGGTGAGTGCCACGGTACGCGGCGTGGGAACCGGGGAGGAGACAGCCGTCTCCGGGGTCAGGATCACCACCTCTGCCGGTGGCGGTATCTGAGCCGGGGCTGCGTGGGAAAACAGCGGCATCATGCCCAGCAACATCCATGCTTTCAACGGCTTGCTCCTTAAGCCTCGTTAGCCACGTTGAGTAAAGCATTCGGGATGGCGCAGAACAAGTGCCCGTGAACAGGGGAGGCTGGAAATGCGATGGTAGAGGGACGTCCCGCCTGTGTGCTCACTCAGGACAAGGGGCGCGGCTCATGGCGTCAAGGGACGGATGATCGCAACCTCGTCTTTTCCATCGAGTTATTGGCTTTTTTGTAAGTTAAAGGCGTGTTATCTTGCTGTTGCTCCACTCTGGTCTGATCTCTTCGTGGAGCCAGCGAGCGAGCAGGAGAGGGCCGGTATGGCCAGAGCGAAATGGGCATGACAAGCAGGCGAGCGATGGAGCTCAGATTCGAAGAGTACTGTGATGCGGATCTTTCCCTCATCAGAGACTATTACGAGACGACGTTTTCCCACTATGTGCCGGATTTGGCAGAACGGATTTTTGTGGTCCGTGACGCGCACTGGTTGGTGGGGGCGGTGCGCCTGCGCGATGAACAGGATTATTACCACTTGTGTGGCTTTCGTCTGCTCCCTCACTACCAGTCCCTGGGGCTGGGGTCCCGCTTGCTGCAGCATGCCTGCCGCGATCTTTCCGACAAGCCCGTGATCTGTCACGCCCTGCCGTTCGAGAAACCCTTCTACCTCAAGGCGGGATTTGACCACCTTCCCCTGCATGAACTCGACGGGCCCCTCCACTCTCTCTATCACCAGCAGCACGAACAGGGTTACCAGATCGAGCTGCTGGTGCGTCAGGCGAAGGCGCCTGTTTTCAACTGACGTCTTATTGGGGTTTGGTCAGCAGGTGGATCTTGCCTGGTGACAGCTCCAGCCCCAGCAGATTTTCCTTGAGCCAGGCCTGATTGGGATCCTTGTCATCCAGCTTGTAGACAGGCTGGGTCTCCAGCCGTTTCTCCATGCTCTGCAGCAGCATCCTCAGCATGAAACCAAACTTCTGTTCCGCCGCGGCAGGCTCCAGCTTGTAATCGATGAGCTTCATGTTGTCGAGGAAGAGCGCACTCCTGGCCTTGTCGTAGCGGGGCCTCGCCTCATAGGTCATGTTGAGGCGCGCGTCGTACTCGGTCTGATCCGGGAGCGCGATTTTCAACTTGCCTTTGCCAAACACCCTGGCGGTATCCGGGCTCTGGCGACCAATCTGCACATCGCTCTGCTCGAGTTGCACATGGGCCTTGATGATGCCGGGCAATTCCAGCTGTTTGTCCACTTGCACCTGTGACTGCAGGTACTGATTTATCTGCTGCTCATTGATGTCATATGAGCCTTGACCTAGCATGGCCAGACTCAGCAGCATAGATTGCAGGATCATGCTAACGACCTGATAGAATGGGTGTGCCCCATAGCATACCATCCCGACCCTGTGGGGTCTGCCCGTGCCATCTGTCCAATACACCAAGGAGTCGCCTTGCTCGACGGTCTGGAATACGACATTCAGTTGCTGTTTTCCCGCTTTCTCGGCTGGTTGTTGCTGTTGTTTCACACCGTGATCGTGGCAGGGATCTCCCTGCGGGTGGTGATGAAGCGACGTCCCATCGGGGTATCTCTTGCCTGGTTGGCCCTCATCTATGCCATCCCCTTCGCCGGGGTCGGTTTCTACGTGCTGTTTGGCGAGATACGCCTCGGTCGCAAGCGGGCGGAGCGGGCCCAGGCCATGTACCGTCCTTACGCCATCTGGATCCGCCAGCTCGCGCGCCTCTTCCCCCAGCACTGCTGCGAGGTGGGCAGCAAGGCACGCCCGCTCCACGATCTGATCCAGGGGCGCTTGGCCATGCCCATGCTCTCGGGCAACCGGATGACCCTGCTGCACAAGCCCAAGAGCATCGTAGAGGAGATAGTGCGCGACATCCGGGGCTCCTCCCAATCCTGTTATCTGGAGTTCTACATCTGGCACCCCGGTGGGGATGTGGACGAGGTGTGCGAGGCGTTGATGGAGGTGGCGGCACGCGGCGTGGATTGTCGTGTCTTGCTCGACTCCATCGGCAGCAAGACCTTCTTCCGCTCCTCCTGGCCCAAAACCTTGCGTGCCGCTGGTGTCAAAGTCGTGGAAGTGTTGCCGGTCGGCGCCTGGCGCATCCCGTTTCAGCGCCAGGACTTGCGCATGCACCGCAAGCTGGTGGTGATCGATGACAAGGTTGGTTACACCGGCTCCATGAACATGGTGGATCCCCGTTTCTTCAAGCAGGATGCCGGGGTCGGCCAGTGGGTCGACATCATGATCCGGGTGCAGGGCCCCGTGGTGCCGTTGATGTGGTCCACCTTCGTCTGGGACTGGGAGATGGAGACCGGCGAGCGGCTGCTCGACAGTCTGCAACATGAGCCGGAAGCCTGGCCCCAGACCAACTATCGGGCCCAGCTCATTCCCTCAGGCCCCTTCGTCGGCGGTGACTGCATCCAGCAGAGCCTGCTGCTCGCCATCTACCAGGCTCGTCACCATCTGGTGCTGACCACCCCCTATTTCGTGCCGGACGATCCGCTGGCTGCGGCCCTCTCTTCGGCGGCGGCCCGCGGCGTGCTGGTGCAGTTAGTTCTGCCTGCACGCAACGACTCCCTGATGGCCAACCACGCCAGCAACTCTTTCATGGAGGATCTGCTGGCGGCAGGAGTGGAGATATACCGCTATGATGCCGGACTGCTGCACACCAAGAGCGTGCTGGTGGACGATGATTTCGCCCTGGTGGGCACGGTCAACCTCGACCGGCGCAGTCTCTGGCTCAATTTCGAGATCACCCTGCTCATCGACAACCCGGTGTTTGTCGCCGAGATGAACCAGCTGGTGCAGGGCTACATGCTGGAGGCGACCCCCATGTCACTGACCAGGTGGCGTGCCCGCCCCTGGTACAAAAAATTGCTTGAGAACATCTTCTACCTGTTCAGCCCCCTGCTGTGACAGCCAGAGCGTGGGCCCCAAGCCGTTGTCTGGCTTGTGTTGATGCCCATCCTCCCCGTAGAGTGCGCCCATGCACCCGCCATTGAACCATTGTGGAGAAACAGAACTGATGAAGAAAAAAGTGGCCTTGGCCGTCGGAGCCGTGTTGGTGGTGGGAGGGCTTGGCGCCTGCTGGTACACGGGCAATACGTTCGACCGGATCCTGGCCGAGCAGATCGCCAGGGCGCAGCAGGAGAGCGGAATCGAAGTCACCTGGAGCCCGGAGACGGAGAATCTGTTCACCCGCGACGGCGTGCTCAAGGTGGTGGTGCCGCCCCAGACGCTGGCGAGTTTTGATCCCCAGCTGGCGGGAAGCGAACCCATCGAGATGCAGTTCGCGTTCAACAGCCGCCTGTTGCCGCTCTATATCAAGAGTCACCTCCAGCTTGATACCGCACAGGGCACGCTGGCGCCCATCCTGACCTCTCTGGGGATGCAGCAGTGGCAACTGGGGGCCGAATCGGCGAGCAGCCTCTGGACCATGAGCAACAGTTCCCGCTTCTGGGTGAGTGACTTCAAGGTCAAGGAGGGGCTCAACGAGTTCACCTTCCTGCCCTTGAACGGCGACTATCGCGGGGATCTCGACGGCAATGGCCATCTCACCGCCCACTGGTTGGGGATGACGGTCCACGATGCCCAGAGCAAGACAGATCTGGCCTTGGCGGATCTCAAGGGCAGTGCCGACATGGCCGAGATCAGCGGGCTCTGGCTCTCTCCCCGCAGCGATGCGACCCTCACGGCCTTCACCCTGACCCAGCCGGGGAACGTCAAGATCACGCTGGAGGGGCTGACCACGGCCACCGAGCTGGCGGGGGACGATCTTCAGACGCTCTCCACTCGCTATCAGATGAAGGTGGCGACCCTCAACATGGAGAGCGAGGAAGACCGGCTCGCGCTGACCCAGGGAAATCTGGATCTCTCCCTCAAGGGGCTGGATCTCGAGGGGTATCAGACGCTGCAAGAGGCCAGCAGCAAACGGGTGGACGAAGCGGCCATCCAGGAAGCGCTGGACAAGATGCTCCAGAGAGGGGCCACGCTGGAACTGGCGGATCTGAGTGCGCGATTGAACGGTGAGCCTGTCAGCCTGCAAGGGGAGGCCAAGCTGGCGTCCACCACCCTGGCACAGTTGATGGGCAGCGAGGAGGGGATGCAGGCACTCTCCGGTCTGCTTCATGCCCACCTTGGGGAGAAGCTGGGCCAGGCCGTTCCCCAGTTGGCCCCCATGCTGGAGCAATTCACTGCCATGGGATATCTGAAGGCGCAGGAGTCACAGCTTCAGGCCGAGCTCAAGCTCGACAAAGGGGCCGTGACCGTCAATGGTCTGCCGCTGCACCCGTGAGTGCCGCGCAATGAAAAAGGCTCCCTCGGGAGCCTTTTTTCTGGGGGCGCGCAGCCGCTTATTTGAACACGACTGTCTTGTTGCCGTAGACGAAGACCCGCTCGTTCAGCACCAGTTCCAGCGCCCGGCTCAGCACGGATTTCTCCACGTCGCGTCCGGCCTTGGCCATGTCATCGGCACTGAAGGTGTGATCGACGTGGATCACGTCCTGCTCGACGATGGGGCCTTCATCCAGATCGTCGGTGACGAAGTGGGCGGTGGCACCAATCAGCTTGACCCCGCGGTCGAAGGCCTGACGATAGGGGCGGGCGCCGATGAAGGCAGGCAGGAAGGAGTGGTGGATATTGATGATCTTGCGCGGATAGGCTTCGACGAAGCTTGGGGTCAGCACACGCATGTATTTGGCCAGGATGACGTAATCCGGCTGGTAGCCATCGATGAGCGTGCGCACTTGCTCCTCATGCTCGGTGCGGCTGAGATCCTCGTGGCTCACGCAGTGGAAGGGGATGTCGAACTTGCCGGTCAGCTCGGCGAGGGTGTCGTAGTTGCCGATGACCGCGACGATGTCCATGTCCAGGGCGCCGGCATAGTTTTTCATCAGGATGTCGCCGAGGCAGTGAGTCTCCTTGGTCACCAGAATGACGATGCGCTTCTTGCCCGCCTTGACGAGACGACGCTGGGCGCCGGCAGGCAGGGCATCATCGAGGTCGGCCAGCAGGGTCTCGTCGTTGAAGCGCCCTTCCAGTTCGGTGCGCATGAAGAAGCGGCCGTTTTCGTGATCCACGAACTCGTCGTTCTTGTTGATGTTGAGCTGGTGCTTGTAGCAGATGTTGGTGATCTTGGCGATGAGACCCTTGGCGTCGGGGCAATCGGTCAGCAGTATTTTCTTTTCCATCTCTGTCATGATTCCGTTTGTGATGTTGGCACCCGGTCTGCGCGGGCGCGCGCGTTTTTGCTGGCACTATGCCACAAACGAAATCAGAAAGGACAGCGCGCCGTGTATCGGGTGGTGCTCGCGCGAAAATTGCAGTGCAGCCAGCTCCCGGTTTGTCTTTGATGGGTTTTTGGCTGGCATCCTGCGTCTTTTTTCTTTAGGCTGTCTGCGCTTATTCTCAGGGCGGGGCGAAATTCCCCACCGGCGGTATCCCGATGTGACTCGGGGAGCCCGCGAGCGCCCGACCCGGCATTCATCCGGGACGGGGTCAGCAGATCCGGTGAGATGCCGGAGCCGACGGTCATAGTCCGGATGAAAGAGGATAAGACAGATATTGCTGGCCAGACCCTGCCGGGTTGGCCGCCGCATGGCTACTTCTGTCTGCCTTTCCATGCCCTGATTCTGGTCCTTGTCTTTTTTAGGAGTCTTACCATGAATCAGTCTCTACTCAGTGAATTCGGTGATCCCATTGCTCGCGTCGAAGCCGCGCTGGCCGCCCTGCGTGCCGGTCAGGGTGTGCTGGTGGCCGATGATGAAGATCGCGAGAACGAAGGCGATCTCATCTTTGCCGCAGAAACCATGACCAACGAGCAGATGGCCATGATGATCCGCGAGTGCTCCGGCATCGTCTGCCTCTGTCTGACCGACGAGCGGGTTCGCCAGCTCGAGCTGCCGATGATGGTGGAGGCCAACTCCAGCCACTATCAGACTGCCTTCACCGTGACCATCGAAGCGGCGCAGGGGGTGACTACCGGGGTGTCCGCCGCCGATCGCATCACCACCATCCGCGCGGCCATCGCCGACGGCGCCCGGCCCTCCGATCTGCAT
Source organism: Aeromonas sp. s1(2024) (assembly GCF_040908005.1). NCBI lineage: Bacteria > Pseudomonadati > Pseudomonadota > Gammaproteobacteria > Aeromonadales > Aeromonadaceae > Aeromonas > Aeromonas sp. s1(2024). The sequence continues at coordinate 189,844 of NZ_JBFOCW010000059.1, forward strand.
CGACCCGGCCATGTCTTCCCGCTGCGCGCCCGCACGGGTGGGGTGCTGACCCGCCGTGGTCACACCGAAGCGACCGTCGATCTGATGCAGCTCGCCGGGCTCAAACCTTACGGAGTATTGTGCGAGTTGACCAAGGAAGATGGCTCCATGGCCAGGCTGCCGGACCTGGTGGCCTTCGGTCGCCAGCACCGGATGCCGGTCCTGACCATCGAAGATCTGGTGCAATATCGTCAATTGCTGTCAGAACGTTCAGCCTGAGCCTCATACGAAATTGTAATAAGCCCAAATTTTGGTTACGCTTTGTGCGAACCTCATCCAGGGACACTCATTTTTGCTTAAAGTTTGTACGGAAAGTGTGCAACTAAAAAAAAATGAGGGTTTTAACGCATTTATCTGTGATGAGGCCTATCCAAACTATGATTTTTTTGTGCCATAATCACGCCGCTTGCTAAACGTCTGGCGAGTTAAAGGGAGCTTTTAAAAATGAAAAAAATGTTGTTGGTAGGTGTTGTTGGTCTGTCCGCTCTGCTGGGCGGTTGTGCAAACACCAGCGAACTGGAAACTTCCGTTCAGAATCTGTCTAACAAAGTTGACCAACTGGCTCAAGATGTTAGCGCTGTTCGTGCTGATCAGTCCAAGATCGCTGCTGATGTTGCAGAAGCCAAGCAAGAAGCTATGCGTGCTAACCAGCGCATCGACAACATGGCTACTTCCTACAAGAAGTAATCCATGCGAAAAAATGGCGCATTTCAATGCGCCATTTTTTTTGCCTGAAATTCGTCAAATACCCGCTTTTTTTCCCGCTAAATATCCGCCTGACAAGGCAATGCCTACGAATCGGCATCCCCTCATCTGATTTTCCTGTCGCTCAATAGAGCAGGCTGTAGAGCTTGCGACGATAACTCTGCGCTGCAGGGTGCGCACCCATGGTTGCCAGCACATCGAGATAGATCTTCTTGGCATCGCCAAAGGCGAGATCACGTTTGAGGATGGTGAACAACAGGGCCAATGCCTCCTCTTGTCTACCAACCTGGCTGTAGAGCACCGCCAGCTCCTGGGCGAGGGCATGGTCATCAGGCTGTTCAGCGTGGCGCAGCTCCAGGGCGCGCAGCTCAGGACTGTCGCTGGCCTGCAGCGCCAGCGAGAGGCGGGAGCTCAGGGTCTGGTAATGATCATCCTGTGCCACCATGGGGATGGTCGAGAGCAGGCTCTGCGCCTCGTCAAGGAGATTGAGATCCAGCGCCGCCTGTATCAGCCAGAGCGTGATGTCGTGACGCTCGGGGGCGAGGCGATGGGCCTGGCCAAGATGGGTGTGCGCCACATCGGCTTGCCCGTTCTCCAGCGCCTGCTTTGCCTGATCGAGCAGCAACTCCTCCTCTTTGGGGGCAAAGGCGGCGAAATACTGGCGCAATGTGGCTTCATCCTGCGGCCCTTCCAGAATGGCCTGTTCATCCGGGCGCCCCTGATGGAACAGCACCAGCGCGGGCAGTGCGCGCAGGGCAAGCTGGCTGGCCAGAGGCTGCAACTGGGGGTCGTTCATGTCGACTTTGGCCAGGGTCACCGCCGCATTGGCCGGGCCGACCAGCGCTTCCACTTGCGGGGTCATGGCCTGGCACTCCGGCATCTGGGGGGCGTGGAAATAGATGACGACCGGCTTTTTCATGGACGCATCGAGCAATTCTGCGTGGAAGTTCTGGGGAGTGATGTCGACGATCATGAGGCTGACTCTCGAAAAATGGTGTGGATCAACATGGGGTCCAGCGGGATGGAATTCAAGCGCGCATCCAGCAGATGGGCATCGACCCGGCGAGTCGGGGCAGCCAGGCTGAGCCATCCGCTGCCCGCGGGCCAGTCGCGGATTTCATAGTGGCGATTGTCGAGATGATTTTTGAGCTGCCATGCCTGCTCCGGAAGGAAGCAGATTTTGTCGAGTCCGGCGGAAATACCATCGCCATGCGCCTTGAGCACAGCTTCCTTGCGAGACCATAGCCGATAGAAGGCCGAATGTTGCTCCTCTCGGGGCTGGGCGTTCAACCATTGGTATTCGCTTGGCGCATAGAAGCGTTTGGCCAGCGGCAGTATGGGGCGGTGACGCAATCCCATCTCGATGTCCACCCCAAGGGGGCCCTCCTCACAGAGGGCGATCACCAGCCACTCTCCGCTGTGGCTGAGGTTGAACTGCCAGCGATGACTGAGCAGTGTCGGTTTGCCATGCTCGCCGATGTGAAAGGCCAGAGCGCCGGCAGGGCAGTGGAGGCGTTCGGCCAGCAGGCGGCGAAGCAACACGCGTCCCAGCAGGTACTCCCGCTGGCGGCCTGGTTGGCGGATCTCGTGCCAGTGGCGGTATTCCTCCGGGGAGAGCCCGGATGACAGCCCGATCAGCTGTTCAGTATCGACGAGCGCGGTATTTAACAAATAGAGATCCGCAGAAAGCATAATATTTCACTTAAAAATGGGGTCGAAGTAGCGATAACAATCAGTTTGGAGAGGCCGAAACCGATGCTTTCAAGATTGTATATTGTTTGGCCATGATCACATAAATTGCGCTAAACAGAGCATTTCCTTGCAAAAATGTGAGTTCGATTGGGATTTTCGCTTGCCTCGATAGAATTCTTGGATATAGTCGGGTGCTGTTGCCTTATAAATTGCCCTGTCGGGCTGCATTTTAACAAGTTTCACTCTTTTTTGTGGGGATAAAGGATTGCGCCACCTGATGCTACTGCTGGTCGCGCTCGGAATGGTAGGTTGTGCTTCGGCACCCCAACCCGAGGTCGCGAGTAAGATCGAGGTTTCCATGATGGAACCCGTGATTGAACCCGAAGTTTCGCCTACCCCGGATGTCAACGAAATCCTGACCGTATACAAAGAGTGGCGTGGTACCCCCTATCGTTATGGCGGTACCACAGAACGAGGCATCGATTGCTCGGCGTTTACCCGTGAAGTGTTCCGCAATGCCATCGGCATCGAATTGCCCCGCGATACCCGCTCCCAGGTCCACGAAGGCTCTCGCGTCTCCAAGCAGGATCTGGTCGAGGGGGACCTGGTCTTCTTCAAGATCAACCCGCGTCTGAACCATGTCGGCATCTATGTCGGCAACGGTGAATTCATCCACGTCTCCTTCCGTGCCGGCGTCACGCGCTCCAAGCTCGACAATGTGTATTGGCGCAACAAGTTCTGGCAGGCACGCCGGATCGATATCTGAGTCAGGCTGGACAAACGGCTCGCAGTACGGACTGTTTTTCCAACCTCACTTGAACCGGACCCTCAGGGTCCGGTTTTTTTATGGCCCTCTTTTAGACTTTCCCTGGCCGACTCTCTATAGTGTGGCCCCCTTGATCCTCGGCAGGTCCAGCATGACACCCCAGCAGAAAACCGGATTGCACCCGCGCAATCGCCATCAGGCCCCCTACGACTTTGACGCGCTCTGCCAGCGCACCCCGGCGCTGTCGCCTTTCGTGTTCGTCAACGAGCACGGCACCCGGACCCTGGATTTCGCCGATCCGGCCGCCGTCAAGGCGCTCAACCGGGCGCTGCTGGCGCTGCACTATGGCATTGCGCATTGGGATCTGCCCCCCGGCTACCTATGCCCGCCCATCCCGGGGCGGGTCGATTATCTGCATCGCGTCGCGGATCTGCTGGCGGAGAGCGCGGGCAAGGTGCCGACGGGCAAGCAGGTTCGAGTGCTGGATATCGGCGTCGGGGCAAACTGCATCTACCCCCTGCTGGGAGCCCGCGAGTATGGCTGGCGCTTTGTGGGGTCAGACATCGACCCGGTGTCGGTCAAGGCGGCGACCTTGCTGGCCGCCAGCAATGGCCTGGGGAGCCAGATTGCGTGCCGCCATCAAGGCAACCCGAAACACATCTTTCGTGGCATTCTGGGGCCGAAGGAGCACTTCGCCCTGACCCTGTGCAACCCGCCGTTTCATGCATCCCTGGCCGAGGCTAGCAAGGGGACGGAGCGCAAGCTGCGCAACCTGGGCAAGGGGGAGGGCAAGGCGGTGACGGGGGCGCCCGTGCTCAATTTCGGCGGGCAGAAGGCCGAGCTCTGGTGCGAAGGGGGCGAGGCGGCGTTTCTGGCGGCCATGATAGAGCAGAGCAAGGAGTTTGCCAGCCAATGCCTCTGGTTCAGCTCGCTGGTGTCGAAAAAGGAAAATCTGCCGGCCGCCCGCAAGGCGCTGGTCAGGGTCGGTGCACGGGAAGTGCGGGTGCTCGAGATGGCGCAAGGCAACAAGGTGAGCCGGATCCTCGCCTGGAGTTTCCTGGACGATGGGCAGCGCAAGACCTGGTGGACAGCCCAGGGGAGATGATCGAGGACGGGGCTCAGTGGCGACACGGGCCCTGTCTCTTTTTCAGATCAGATGTTGATTCGTTTGCAGCCTTCCATTCAATCGTTTTCCTGCCCGTGTTTGCTCGCATGTTAGTGACCACTGTCGCGCCTGGTACAGGTGTACGCCGAGATTTTTTTGTACTTGCTGATGAAACTTTCATAAAATAGGACTGGTTAGACCTCTTTACAGGCTTTGAATCGAATAGGGATCGGTAAATGAAAGTTGTCGATTTTCTGAAGCACAAGCGCGAAATTCTGGCGCAACACCCCTTTGAGCTCAAGGATTGGCTCTCTCCGGCGATCCGCGACTACTGGCGTGAGTTTCAGCAAAAGGCACACCTTCACCCCTTGCTGGGAAGAGTGCTGGATCTGCAGGGGGAGTCCCAGGATGCCCGCCAGCAAGAGGCTGCCAGAGTCACCCAGGTCGCGAATGGCCAGCCTGCCTTGGCGCAGGATCCCGTGGTGGAGCTCGAAGGCGAAGCGGCGGCACTCTATGCCGAGTTGCAGACCCGCATCGGTGAAGAGACCCATGTAGGTGAGTGGTTGCAGGTCACCCAGGCGTTGATCAACCAGTTCGCGACCGTGACCGGCGATCATCAGTGGATCCACACCGATCCCGAGCGTGCGGCAGCCGAGTCTCCCTTCAAGACCACCATTGCCCACGGCTTCCTGACTCTGGCCCTGCTGCCCCAGTTGACCGGTTCGGTGGACGAGAGCACGCCGGAGTTCCCGACCGCTCGCATGGTGGTGAATTTCGGTCTGGAACAGGTCCGCTTCCCTTATCCTATCAAGGTGGACAGCAACATCCGCGCCCGTACCAAGCTGTCGCGTGTCACGCCCATCAAGGGAGGCATCGAGCTCCTCAAGGAGATCAAGATAGAGATCGAGGGGATCCGTCGCCCTGGCTGCGTCATCGAGTCGGTCACCCGGATCTATTTCTGACGCGCTCGTCTTGCGTCCATGAACACAGGCCCACTTCGGTGGGCCTGTGCCGTTTCTGGCGGGTTAAAAACTCGCCCCCAGGGTGATGAGGTGACGCCACTCCTTCTCGCTCACATCCATGTTCAGGCCATGGTAGTCGAGCCAGGCATCGTCCCAATCCAGCTCGCTTGACCAGGAGAGACGCAAATGATCGCTGAAGTAATACCTGAGGCCCAGGCTGCCGCTGACGGACTGCTTTCTGGTCAGATAGGGGGATGGTTGGTCGACGAACCTTTCATAACTGCCCTTGCCAAACAGCTCGAACTTCTCTTCCCAGAGTGCCAAGGGTTGCCGGTAGTCCCAACCCAGGCTGACGAAGGGGTAATTGATGATCCTGTCGTCAAACAGGTCTGAGTTGCTCCACACCTCCGGCCTGAAATAGGCCCGCTCCAGGCCGAGCTGGCTGATGATCTCCAGCCGGCGTTGCCTGTCATTCCAGAAGCGGTATCCGGGACCGGAGGCATAGTCAATCTCCAGATAGCCTGCCTCGATCATGTTGTAATCGATGTCGACGGAAGATCGCAGGAACCAGTGATCGTCGAAGAAGAAGTCGAGCTTGGGTTTGAGCTTGTACTCGTGGCTGTCGGTGATGTTGTTCACCGTTTCGTAGATGTACTCGCCATCCAGGCTGTAACGCCAGTCCAGATTGGCAAACTCGGTGGAGACCTTGAGATTGACGTTGTTGGTCTTCTTGGTGTTCTCCTTGAGCTTGATGTTGAGATCCCCGTTCCCCGTCAGCAGCCAGGCATTGGCCTCATCAGGAGAGTCCAGCAGGGGGATCCCCGTCTTGGTGAGCGGCTTGGGTTTCTCCTGCTTGTCCAGACGCCAGCGTTTGATGGCGTGGCGCGGGACCGTCATGGCCTGGCTGTAGGCGGGCTTGATACGGATCTGCTCGTCCGTGATCTCCTCTATGGTCCCGCTCAGACGATCGCCGTTGCGCATCCAGAGGATGTCCGCCATCGCCGCGGAGCCAGGCAGCAGAAACAACAGGCAAACCACATGACTGATTCTGTTCATGGTGGTCAGGCCTTCAGCCGCTCACGGGCTTGGGCAGGCCGCTCTTGTGCTCGAGCAGGGCGGTCACCCGGGCACTGTCGATGTCGGAGGCAGCGATGAACTGCTCGGCTTCGGGGGAGAGCACCAGCGGCGCCCCCTGTGCCATCTCCGCTTCGGTGCGGGAGAGGGGAGAGTGTACCTCCAGCCAGCGACGACCGTCAGGTTCCACCGCCATCTTGACCGGCTGGTTGATGACACGGACCGGGGTGCCGACGGGAACAAGACCAAACAGGGTTTCGATGTCATCCGGGCGCAGCCGGATACAACCCGCGCTGACTCGCAGACCGACCCCGAAATCCTTGTTGGTGCCGTGGATGAGGTAGTCCTTGTTGCCATAGCCAAGACGCATGGCGAACTTGCCGAGGGGGTTGTCGGGGCCGGGGGGGACCACGGCGGGCAGATCGATCCCCTTCTGCTCCAGCCAGGACTTGCGGACCATGGGGCCGGGCACCCAGGTCGGGTTGGGATTTTTCGCGATGACGGTGGTGGTCATCTCCGGCGTCTCGCGGCCGATGTCACCGATCCCGATGGGCAGCACCATCACCTCCTGCTTGCCCTTGGGGAAGTAGTAGAGGCGAAGTTCAGGCAGGTTGATGACGATGCCTTCTCGCGGCACGTCGGGCAGCAGCATCTGGGTCGGCAGAGTGAGCCGGGTGCCCGGGGTGGGCAGATAGGGGTCTACGCCGGGATTGGCTTCGAGCAGTGCCAGAAAGCCTGTCCGGGTATGCTTGCCGACCAGTTCCAGATGATCGCCAGGCTGTACGATGTAATCTTCCAGGGCGCCGATGAGACGGCTGTCCGCTGGCGGCAGGGGATAGGTGTTGGACCAGACAGGTGCGGCCCAGAGGCTGGCGGCGGCCAGCAGCAGTGAGACGATACGAGTGTTGAGCATGGTTGTTCCTATCGGCTGGGGCGAGGGACGGGTTCCCTTCCAAAAAATGAGCAGAGATTGTCAACGAATCCCGCGGGGATTACCAGTCCGGCACCATGACTGCCGGGAGGGCGGTGGCGAGCGCGTCACAGGGTGTCACTGGCCCATCAGGCTCGCCGTATTCGCCCGCCCGGAACCGGGTACAGGGTGGAGACAGTGAGCGAGGAGGCGCTGCCGGGTGAACGTCACTGGCGTTGGGAGGGGCGGGATCGCCGGATGGCGGTTTTATCGCCAGTCGTCTGATCTGCAACGAGATTTACATTGATTTCCCGGCTAGGGTTGGGTCAATATGAGTGCCCGTGGAGAGATGCCGGAGTGGCCGAACGGGATTGACTCGAAATCAATTGTGGCAGCAATGCCACCCAGGGTTCGAATCCCTGTCTCTCCGCCACATACTAAGCCCAACCTATTGAATAGGTTGGGTTTTTTAATTTATGTCAGTTTTCAGTATGCCATTGGGTATGCCATTACATGTTGGCTGAGGTTACACAACTCTGGCTTTCTTTGGACAGGAGCAAGGGCAAGTCCCTGTTGCGATAAGATAAAGAATCGTGGGACGGGTAATGTTAGTCTGAAGTTCTCAGTTCCCTCACCAGTGAGAGCCGGAGACTCTATGTCGCGTCGCTCAACATCCACACAACGGCTATTGTCCATGATACTGATAGCCCTCTGCCCATGTTCGGTACATGCAGCCGACTGCACCTATCGCAAGGACAGCCTCGGCAATACCCGCTACCAGTGTGACGATAGCAAGAGTGGTACCCTGCGCAAGGACAGTCTCGGCAACGTCAGGGACTCGCAAAGCGGCACCACTTGGCGCAAAGACTCCCTCGGCAATGTTCGCAGCAGCGAAGGTACTACCTACCGCAAAGACAGTTTGGGCAATGTGCGTGTCAGCAATCCGGGCTCTGGCGAGACGGTTACCTGGCGCAAGGATAGCCTCGGCAATCTCCGTGCTTCTGATGGCACCGTCTGTCGTGCTGACTCCCTGGGCACGCTGCGCTGTGATGGCAATCGCACGCCTCCTACTGTGCTTCAGGCCAAATGAGGATTCAAAACTAAGGAAGGACTCGACAATGTGGTTGTTCACCAAATTCGGTTTTTTTTCCATCGTTCAGAAAGATCAGGATGGCACTCTCACCATTCGCAGTCACACCAAGGGCGATCTTGATCGTCTGCGTAATCACTACTTGCCTTCACTATCCCCTTCCAGAGCACAGTCGGAAACCGACTACCCCTGGCGGGCTAACGCAAGCGCTGCGGCCCTGAAGGAGGCGATGAGCACCATAGTGCAAGAGATTGATTACTCGAATTTCAAGAGCGAGGTCGGGCTTAGCACCGGCCATGCTCGTGCCAAACGTTACAGTAAGGTCTGGTCAGCAATGTACGACATGCCTGAAGACCTACTTGAACCCCATGCGACCGATTTCGAGGGGTTACCCTGGTCGTCCCCCAGTTCGACTAGGGGGAACCGCAGAATTCGGAAAAAATCGTACGCTAAGCTAACGGTGTTCTCGTGACAGCTCTTTGACTAGGCTTTCTAAGGCCATTCTGATAGCCCTGACTTCCTGAAAAGCCATGGCTAAAATTTGTGCGGCTAAAAGGGATAACCGATGGTAAAGTAAGTTATCCCTGTCGAGATACTGAAAAGCGTTATCCTCGTTTTTCCCAAAACTGTTTTGCCAGTTCGCTCAGAGCGCTAGTTAACTGAGCGACAGATTTCGCACTTTGCAAATTATTCTGCCCGGTCTGTACATTGGTATCAGCAGCATCGCGTATATTGATAATACTGCGGTTTATGTCTTCACTTACTGCTCCCTGCTGCTCGACCGCAGTCGCTATTTGCGCGTTCATGTCGGTAATTTCGTTAACGCGTTGGCCAATTCCATCAAGAGCTGTAGCTGCTTCCTCTGCGTGAGCTACACTCGTGTGCGCTTGCCGACTACTTTGCTCCATGACTGTAACAGCGGATTGCGCTCGCTCTTGTAGAGCGCTGATCATGCTTTGAATATCCGTTGTCGATTGCTGTGTGCGAGCAGCAAGACTGCGAACCTCATCGGCGACAACAGCAAAACCACGCCCCTGCTCACCAGCACGCGCGGCCTCAATTGCTGCGTTGAGTGCCAACAAATTCGTTTGCTCGGCGATCCCTCGTATAACGTCAAGAACTTTTGATATCTCGTTACTTTGACCTTCAAGCTCATGAATAACCTGAGCGGCTTGCCTAATTTCACCTTCAAGGGCAGTGATTGACTGGCTTGTGTGGGCTACCAGACGCTGGCCAGATGCCGCCTCAGTGTCTGCTCTTCCGGCCGCATCTGCAGCATGCTGTGCATTGCTCGCAACCTCTTGAATGCTTGCCACCATTTGGTTTACTGCCGTTGCTATTTGATCTGTCTCTGCCTGCTGCTCAACTGTAAGTACATTGCTTGACTCAATATCCTTTAGTAGGCCTCGGGTGTGTTCGCTAAGCCGATTTGATGCATCACCTATGCGACCTACTATGGCGCCTGTTTCAGCTTGCATCATTCGTAAAGCAAACTCTATTTGGCCAAACTCATCGGTGCGCCCAGTGTAGAGGGATTGACTTAATGGGTTATTGGAAATATTCCTGGCTCTTTCAACCAGTCTTCCAAGAGGAGAGAGAATAGCCAAAACACTAACAGAGCTTAAGCTTCCTGACATTAAAGTGGCTAACAATAAGCTGCTTATTGATGTATCAGTAAGCATGCCGGCAGCCATTGCGCTTGATATAATACTACCCCATATGAGCAAGAGTATTTTCACGGAAAAGCTAGCAGCCAATTTCGGCCTCGCGGCCTTCCCGCTTCTCAATTGAGCATATAATTTTTCCGCAGCCAAAACCTGCTCAGGTTCAGGCTTGGTCCTTACAGACTGGTATTCAACAATCGAACCATTCTTAGCTATTGGCGTTACATAAGCACTTACCCAATAGTGGTCGCCATTTTTACAGCGATTTTTTACTAGCCCCATCCATGAGCGGCCAGATTTTAATGTACTCCACATATGCTCAAATGCAGCAGGCGGCATATCTGGGTGTCTTACGATGTTGTGAGGCTGGCCTAATAGTTCTTCCTCAGTGAAACCACTGATTTTAATGAAGTCAGGATTAACGTACGTGATATGGCTTTGAGGGGAGGTAGTCGAAAGAATATTGGCATCTTTTGGGAGTTCTAAGTTTCGACCCGTCACTGGTAAATTCTGGCGCATAAGAACCTCAAGGGTTGGCTGTTTTATTTTATTGTTTTCGGCATTAAGCCCAATTTCTTGAGCGTTACGATAAAGCTAGCATGGAAACGATAGGTGCAAGCAAGTTAAGGGTTGCATCGCGCATGTCAATCTAGGCTATACCCTAACTTGATGTCAGGCAGGGCCGCGCCTGTCATTTTCAGAAGACGACTGCACCAGACAACGCGGTTTGAAGGCTGTTGTGCAGTCGTCTATTGAACGAACAGTATCAGGAGTCCGCTGCACGAATGATGACCTCAAGCCGGTTCTGGTCGCGCTGGCGACCGATCAGCCCCTGGATGTGCGATACCGCGACCACGATCTTTCCGGCGATTGGGCGGGCTACCGCGAATGCCACATCAAGCCCGACCTGCTGCTGATCTACCGCAAGTCCGACGCCGACACCCTGCGACTGGCGCGGCTTGGCTCCCATAGCGAGCTGTTCGGCTGATGCCAGTCGCCTTGTCCGCCAAACGATCATTAGGCGGCCAAACCGGACGCCTGTCCGAAAACATCTTGCGCAACGGGATGACGGACAATAAGATAGGCGGACGGTATAACGGACAAATTGGCGGAAATGGCACTCATCGGCTATGCGCGGGTATCGACGGCGGAACAGGACACCGCCTTGCAGACGGATGCGCTGCGCAATGCAGGCTGCGAACGGGTTTTCGAGGACACGGCATCCGGGGCCAAGGCAGACCGGCCCGGCTTGGCCGATGCGCTGGCTTATCTGCGCGATGGCGATGTGCTGGTCGTCTGGCGGCTGGATCGGCTTGGCCGCTCCCTGCCGCACCTGATTGAGACGGTCGGCAAGCTGGAAGCACGGGGCGTCGGCTTCCGCTCGTTGACTGAAAACATCGACACCACCACGCCGGGCGGACGGCTCATCTTCCATGTGTTCGGTGCGCTGGGCCAGTTCGAGCGCGACCTGATCCGCGAGCGCACCAAGGCCGGGTTGACCGCTGCCGCCGCACGCGGGCGCAAAGGCGGACGCAAGCCGGTTGTCACTGCCGACAAGTTGCAACGAGCGCGGGAGCTTGTCGCCAACGGCTTGAATGTCCGCGAGGCCGCCGCACGCCTCAAGGTAGGAAAAACCGCTCTCTACGCTGCCTTGCAGGCGGCCAGTTCTGGCAGTGCAGCCGACTCCTGATATTTCGTGCAGTCGCCTTCTGAAAACGACATGACTACATCAAGACAACAGCGCGGCACGGGAATCAAGGCATTGCGATTCTCGAAAATAGTTCTTGAAATTCTATTCTTGATTGCATATCATCTCAACGAGTTTCGATAAGAAAGGATGCGCATGCGACCGTCTGTTGTGCTTGACATGAAGCGAAGCGCAGTGCGTGAAGCGGTAGGCCGCTTTCGCGCCGCGAACCCGCGCGTCTTCGGCTCGGTGCTGCATGGCACCGACCGGGATGGCAGCGACCTCGACCTGTTGGTCGATGCGCTGCCCGGTGCCACGTTGTTGGACTTGGGCGATTTGGAAGAAGAACTGAAATCGCTGCTCGGCGTTGACGTCGATCTGCTGACTCCCGGCGACCTGCCGCCGAAGTTCCGGGCCAAGGTGCTCGCGGAGGCGCAACCGATATGAGCGAGAACCGCCTGCCCGATTACCTCGACCACATTCAGCAGGCCGCAACCGATGCGCGCAGCTTCGTGGAAGGGATGGCCAAGGACGACTTCTTGGCCGACAAGCGCACCCAGCAGGCCGTCATCATGAGCCTGATCGTCATCGGCGAGGCGGCCACAAAGGTGATGGATGGCTACGTCGAGTTCACCCAGGCGCATGCCGACGTGCCGTGGCGCAGCATGCGCAATATGCGTAATCGCATGGCTCACGGCTATTTCGACATCAACCTCGATGTGGTGTGGGAGACGGTACAGGAATGGCTGCCGGCGTTGCTCCAGCAATTGCCCGCCGTGCGTCAGGATGCCGACGATGAAGACCGTAACGACAAAGGCATGGAGCCATGACCAATCAAGCCGCCGATGTTCGGCCCCTCTGGCGTGTTCGATCCCGCGACCTATGAGCCGCGCTCGGGCAAGACCTTCTGGATGGCCGCAACGGACGTGAGTTCGCTGGTGGGCAAGGAGGCAGCAGCCGACACGCTCATCGGCAACTGCACGACCGCACGACCAGCCTCCCGTTCAAATTCGAGTTAGAACTCATATCCAGCCTGTCTGGGGGCACTGTGAAAGAGGGATCTCCGATGACTGTTGAATCGAGAATATTTTCTGTAGCCGAGTATGTTCAGCCGTCCGAAGGCGAGCCTATTCGTTCCGTTGTGCTTGAAACCCGAGACTCAATTATCGTGGTTTGGCATGTCCATCCCGGGCAGGAAATTGCGGCTCACATTCATCCTCACGGCCAAGACACGTGGACTGTTTTGTCGGGAATGGCTGATTACTTTCAGGGCAATGGGATTGTTCGTGCCCTCAGGGAAGGTGAGATAGCCGTGGCAAGACCGGGCCAAGTGCACGGGGCGCGAAATACAGGTACCGAGCCATTTGTGTTCGTCTCGGTTGTGGCATCAGCCAATGCCGGTTTCGTATTGGCTGAGCGATAGAGCCCAATCTCTGGAGTTGGTCCAATGAGCGGTCGGGGAGATAGGTAACAGACATGCAGCGGACACGGCTGCTAAACCAGGTCGCAAACCTCCTTGCGTCGCAGCGTGCCGCAAGCGACGCGATCAATCGAATGGGGTCGGCATGAGACTGAACACCATCCAGTTCCCGACCGCGTAGCCGCCTGTCCTGCCGATCAGGTCTTGACCATCGACGCCTGGGATCAGTCCTGAATGTTCTTGGAGACCACTACGTTATGAGCCGCAGCCGCCGCAAAACACCCATCGTCGGGCACACGACCTGCGGCAGCGAGCGCGAGGACAAGAAGCTCTGGCATCAGCGCTGGCGCACCCGTGAGCGCACGGCGCTGACCAGCGCGTCGCCCGAAGCCCTGAGCGCCCATCTGCCCCTGCTGGAAAACCAGGCCAGCAGCGTCTGGTCGATGGGCAAGGATGGCCGCTCCTACTGGCCCGTCAAGCGCCAGGCCGCCACGGCGGATCGCATCGCCAATCACAAGGGACGCAACCCGCAAGAACGCGCCTCCCTGAAAAAGCGCCTGCTGCGCAAGTGGATGAGCAAATGAAGCTCTCCTTCCATCAGCACATTGCGCTGTTCTGGATGATCGGTGCTCCGGGCGTCTTCGCGCCCGTGATCGAGAACGCCAAGCGGCCCGATGCCGGCGCCGTCATGGCGTGGGGTGTCGCGATCGTGGCGGTGATGATCCTCTTCACCCCTTTGCTGCTGCGCTGTCCACCATTCCGGCGCTGGTATGGCCGGACGGATGCGCTGTCGGAGCGGCAGCGCCAGGCGCTTGCCGAGCGCGGCCTGCGCCGCTACTACCAGACCGCTTTCGATGACGGCTACGTGCCCCGCGTGATGCCCTACGTGTGGCGCATCATCTGGACGGTCGGCGGGTTGATGGCTGTGACCGCCGTACTGCCTACCAACACCGGACGGCCAGCCTTCGATGCCTTGGTGGTCTTCTCGACCTGGTATCCGATAGGCGTGATGCTGCTGGTTTTCGCGTCGAGGCCCCTTGGCCGGTTGATTCGCCAAAGAGCACAGGAGCGGCGGAAATGAGCACGTCAACCATCGAGGCGCTGGCCAGCGCCTGGGCAAGGATTGCCGAGGAAGCGGAATTCCCCGCTGACTACGAGGGGACTGCCACACCACAAGCGCATCGGGCTAGCGAAGCTATTCAGGAGCAGATTCGGGAGCGCATCGTCGCCACCAACGACATGCGGCTGTTCAGCCTGCTGCACCTGCTGGGTCAGGCGTCGCTGCGCATGGAGCAAGCGCTGTGGCCGGAGGATTACGAGCGGATGACGCGCGAGGTTGAGGAAGCCCTGCGGCAAGCCACCGACGCCAACGCCAGATCGTACACCCACGAAGAAGTGATGCAGGCGATGCAGGAACGCATCGACCGGGCGCGAGACAAGCCATGTTGATTGGCTATGCGCGCGTCTCGACGCAGGATCAGAACCTGGAGCTGCAACGCGAAGCCTTGAGCAAGGCCGGATGTAAAAAGGTCTTCGAGGACAAGGTGAGTGGCACGCGGGCAGACCGGCCTGGCTTGGCCAAGACGCTCGAAATGCTGCGCGAAGGCGATACTTTGGTCGTCTGGAAGCTCGACCGGCTGGGCCGGTCGGTCAAGCAACTGGTCGATCTGGTCGGCGATCTGCACAAGCACGGTGTCCAGTTCAGGAGCCTCACCGACTCCATCGACACCGGCACACCATCCGGGCGGTTCTTCTTCCACGTCATGGCGAGCCTTGCCGAAATGGAGCGCGAGCTGACCGTCGAGCGCACCCGCGCCGGGCTGGAAGTCGCCAAGCAGCTCGGCCGCAAAGGCGGCCGCAAGCCGAAGATGACCGACAGCAAGATCGAGTCGGCCAAGAAGCTGCTGGCCAGCGGGGTGCCGCCCAAGGACGTGGCCAAGAACCTCGGCGTGTCCATTCCGACGCTGTACCGCTGGGTGCCAGCCTCCACGCACGCTTAGCGTGCTTTATTTTCCGTTTTCTGAGACGACCCCTTTAGGCGCGCCCGCCAGATTTAGCAGGGAATAACAGCGGGTGGACAAGCTGCGCGTTGTCCACCCTACGCCACGTCACGCCAGCATAGGGTGGACAACCGCCCCTCAGACTTCTGCCTTGGTCTGCGCCTTGATCCCGTAGAACACGCAATAGAGCACCGGCAGCACCACCAGGGTGAGCAGGGTGGCGAAGCCCAGGCCGAACATGATCACCACCGCCATGCTCTGGAAGAAGGCGTCGGTCAACAGCGGGCTCATGCCCAGGATGGTGGTCAGGGCAGCCATGGATACCGGGCGTACGCGGCTGATGGAGGCCTCTTCCACGGCCTGCAGGGCGTCCTTGCCGCTGGCCAGCTGCAGCTGGATTTCATCCACCAGAACGATGCCGTTCTTCACCAGCATGCCGCTCAGGCTGAGCAGGCCGAGCAGGGCCATAAAGCCGAAGGGAATGCCGGTGAGCAGAAAGCCCAGGGTTACGCCGATCATCGCCAGGGGCACGGTCAGCCAGATCACGGTGGCGCGCTTGAACGAGTCGAACAGCAGGATGGTGATCATAAACATCACCAGATAGCCCAGAGGCAGACTGCCGAACACCGCGCCCTGGGCATTGCGCGAACTTTCGTATTCGCCGCCCCATTCCAGGTGATACCCCTCGGGCAGGGGGATGGCTTCGATCTCGGGCTTGATACGCTGGAGCAGCTGGGCTGCTGTTTCGCCGCTGAGCAGGGCTGGATCGGCCTGCACGGTGAGGGTGCGTTTGCGATCCAGACGCATGATCAGCGGGTCTTCCCACTCGGTGGAAAAGCCCTGCAGCACCTGCTCGATGGGCAGGTAGATGCCACGCACGCTGCTCCAGATCTGCAGGTCACTGAGGCTGTCGGCATTCAGCCGCTCGTTGTCCGGGGTGCGCGCGACAATCGGCAGCAGGCGGGTGCCGTCGCGGTACAGGCCCACGTTCATGCCGGAGAAGCTCATGCGCAACAGGTCATCCAGTGCACTCTTGTCCACCCCCAGTTCACGGGCGCGGGCCTCGGCAAATTGTGGACGAACCAGCTTGGTGCGCTCATGCCAGTCGTGCATCACTGCATTGGCTACCGGATCCTGGCGCATCAGGCGGCTGACTTCGCCACCCAGGCGGCGCAGTTCGTCGGGGTCGGGGCCGCTGAAGCGCGCCTCGATCTTGCTGTCATTGCCGGGGCCGAGCATCAGCTGCTTGAACTTGGGCTTGATCTGCGGGTACTGCTCGGCGACATGCAGTTCCAACTGGTTGATCAGCGGCTCGATGCGTTCCAGGTTGTCGGTGCGCACCAGCAGCTGGGCGTAGTTGGGATACTGCTTCTGCGGTGAGTAGGTGAGGATAAAACGCAGGGCGCCCTGACCGATTGTGCTGCTGACCGTGGTCACTCCTTCCTGCTCCAGTACATGCTGATCCAGTTCGGCCACCAGCTGCTCGGTGTAGCGGATATCAGTGCCCTGGGGTAGCCACAGGTCGATAAAGAACATCGGCGTATTGGACGGCGGAAAGAAGCTCTGGCGCACCTTGCCGAAGCCGGCAATGGCCACCACCAGCAGCACCACCAACACGCCCAGAGTGAGGCTACGGCGGTGCAGGGCGAAGTCGAGCAGGCGCCGGTAGCTGGTGAAGATCACCCCGCCGTAGGGGTCGCCCTGATCCTGGCCGGTCAGGGTCTGGTTATCGCGGAAGAACAGGCTGGCGAAGAACGGCGTCAGGGTGATGGCAGTCACCCAGCTGAGCAGCAGGGAGATCATCAGCACCTGGAACAGCGACAGGCAGAACTCGCCGGTGGAGTCGTCCGACAGGCCGATGGGGGCGAAGGCGATGATGGCGATCAGGGTGGCGCCGAGCAGCGGCAGGTTGGTCTGGCGGACAATGCCCCGCGCCGCCTCCAGGGTGCTCTGGCCGCGCTGACGGCCGACCAGAATGCCTTCGACGATAACGATGGCGTTGTCCACCAGCATGCCCAGGGCGATCACCAGGGCGCCGAGGGAAATGCGCTGCAGCTCGATGCCCAGCAGGCGCATAAAGATAAAGCTGCCGAGCACCGTCAGGGCCAGGATCAGGCCGATCAGCAGGCCGCTGCGCAGGCCCATAAAGATCAGCAGCACGACGATCACGATGGCCACCGAGGCGACGAAGTTGATCACGAAACCCTGCACCGAGGCCTGCACTTCGGCGGCCTGGTCGTAGAACACCTGCAACTGCATACCGGCCGGGCGCTGGGCGTCCAGTTCAGCCAGGCGCGCGTTGATCGTCGCGCCGACATCCACCACATTGACCTTGGGTGCGAAGGAAACGCCCAGGGTCAGGGCCGGCTGGCCGTTCATGCGGTAGAGGTTGCCCGGTGTTTCGCTAAAGCCGCGGCTGACCTGGGCGATATCGCCGAGAGTGACCTGCTGCGCGCTGCCCGGGTCGCTGATGATCAGACGCTCCAGCTCGCGCACATCCTGCAGCTCGCCAGTGGGGTGCAGGCGGATCGACTCGCTGCCGACCAGAATGCGCCCGGCGTTGGACACCACGTTCTGCTGGCTGAGCACCTGGGCCAGGCGCTGCGGGGCGATACCCAGGGTGCTCATCTTGCTGCGCGAGATTTCCACCTGCACCTGCTCCTGGCGGGCGCCGGCCAGGCTGACCTTGCCTACGCCAGGCAGCAACACCAGTTCACGGCGCAGGTAGTCGGCGAAATCGCGCAGTTCCTGGGCGCTGTAGCCCTCGCCGGTGAGCAGCAGGAAGAAGCCGAATACATCGCTGAAATCATCCCGCACCTGCGGCGGGTTGACCCCCGGTGGCAGGTTGGGCTGCAAGTCGTTGATCTTGCGCCGCAGTTCATCCCAGATCTGCGGGATCTGCTCGGCCTTGTATTGGCTGTGCAGTTCCAGGCTGATCTGCGACAGCCCGGCACTGGAGATGGAGGTGACCTTCTTGATCGAGGGCAGCTGCTGGATGGCGTTCTCCAGCGGGTAGCTGACCTCTTCTTCCACCTGCTGCGGCGAGGCGCCGGGATAGCTGGTGATGACCATGGCGTTCTTCAGGGTGAAGGACGGGTCTTCCAGGCGGCCGATTCCGAGAAAGGCCAGCAGCCCGCCGATGCCCAGCACCAGAGTGACCAGCCAGCTGGTGACGCGACGCTGGATAAAGTAGCCGGCGATATCCATTTACAGCCCTCGCTCGCGTACCCAGGGCCTTACCGCCTGGCCTTCCTCCAGCTCGGCGCCACCCACGGCAACGATCTGCTCGCCGGGTTCGATGCCGCTGAGTACTTCGATGCTGTTGCGGCTCAGCTGGCCCACCTCGACCTGGCGGGCCGTCAGACGTAGCACGCCGTCCTGCTCGCGAGCCACCCACACCTGCTTGACCTCGGGGCCGCTGTCGTCCGGACTGAACACCGCCTCCACCGGCACCAGCAGGCGGCTACCCAGGTCACGGCTGACCTGGGCCAAGTCAACCTTGACCGTGGCACTCATCCCCGGTAACAGGTTGAGACCCTCGGGACGCGGCATGGACAGGGTCACCTGATAGGTCAGGGTCTTGGGATCAGGCTGGGTGCTGTGCTCCTTATAGACCGCCTCGAATTCGCGGCCGGGCAGGCTGTCGAGAATCACGCTGGGGTGATAGTCGCGGTTCTCTTCACGGCTGCGCAGGTTGGTCAGCAGGTTTTCCGGCATCTGAAACAGCACATCCAGCTGATTGCCGCTCTGCAGGGTGACCACGGGCTGCTTGGCCTGCACCACCTGGAAGTTGTCCACATGGGTGCTGGCCACCACTGCGTCGAAGGGCGCGAGAATGCTGGTGTATTCCAGCTCCTGACGGGCCAGGCTGAGCGCTGCGCTGGCCGAATCCAGGGTGGCCTTGCGCTGGTCATACTCAGCGCGGGAGATCATCTGCCGCTCCAGCAACTGGGCAATACGCTTGAACTGGGCGTTGGCCAAGTCATAGCTGGCCTGGCGATCACGCAGGCGCAGGCGCTGGTCGGCGTCATCCAGGCTGGCAATCAGCTGACCGCGTTTCACCGGCTGTCCCTGCAGCACGTTGAGGGTCTTCAGCTGGCCGCCGATACGGAACGACAGCTCGGCCTCCTCGGTGGCCTTCAGGCGCGCGGGGAATTCGCGCAGGCGCGCCCCGGCCGGATCTTCCACGGTAAAGAGTTTGACCAGGCGCGGGGCCTGTTCTTGGGGGGCTGGAGCCTGATCGCAGGCACTTAGCAACAGGGCGGCCGGCAGGCACAGAAAAAGCAGGGGACGAAGGTTCAAGGCGGCTATCCCTAATCTGGCGAGATCAATAAAAAGGCAGCCCGTTACGGGCCTGTGGCCGAGAGTTTAGGCGTTAATCCGTCATTCCGCACCTGATTTTCCCTTTTTCGCGGCTTGACGGCGATCGGCTGTTTTGATCTATTACTGCTTTTTGGAGGTCGCTCATCATGCCCGCTCCCCGCATCGCCATCCGTAACCTTGATCACCTCGGCCTGGTCGCCGGCCTGTGCCAAGAGCTCGATATCGCCCGCATGATCGATGCGGTGCTGCCCAAAAACCAATCCTTCAAAGTCTCTCATGGTCAGGCGTTGGTGGCCATGATCATCAATGGCTTAGGCTTCCATAGCAGCACCTTGCACATGTTCCCGCGGTTCTTCGCCAACAAGCCGGTCGAGCGATTGATCGGCCCCGGGCTCTGCGCCGATGACCTTAATGATGATGTGCTCGGGCGCTGTCTGGATGCGCTGTTTGCGGCCGATGTGTCGACGCTTTATCAGGTGATGGCCGAGCAAGTGGTCGCCAAGCTGGGGCTCAAGCCCACGGCGGTGCATCTTGATATCACCAGCTTTCACGTCGATGGCGCCTATGACTGCGCCGATGGCGAACAGACCGGCCGGCTGCAACTGGTGCGGGGATACAGCCGTGACCATCGGCCAGAGCTCAATCAGGTGATCCTGGAGCTGATCTGTGAGAATCAGACCGGCTTGCCGGTGTACCTGCAAGCGCTCAGTGGCAACAGCAACGATAACAGCGCCTTTCGCGAGACGGTTAATCGCCACCTGCGCAGCCTCAAGTCCGCGCAGGAGAGCCGCTATCTGGTCGGTGATGCAGCGCTGTACTGCGCCGAGACCCTGCACCTGTTGCATCATCAGCGCCAGCTGTTCATCACCCGCGTGCCGCGCACCCTGACGGAAGCACGGAATGCTGTGGCAGCCATTGGTGAGGCGCCGCTGACCGCGCTGGGCGATGGCTACCAGGGGCGCTGGCTGGATGCCGATTACGCGGATGTGCCGCAGCGCTGGCTGCTGGTGCGCAGCGAAAAGGCCAACCATGCCGAGCAGAAAACGCTGGCCAAGCACCTGCTGGGCGACAGCACCCGCGAGCTCAAGGCGTTCACCAAACTGTGCGCGCGGCGCTTTGCCTGTCAGGCCGATGCCGAAGCGGAGCTGGCGCGCTTTGCCAACGGGCTGAAACTACTGGAGATTGTGCAAGGCCACGTGCTGACGGAGCCCGTTTACGCCAGCGCCGGCAGACCCAAAAGCGGCCAGCAACCCGACAGCTATCAGTACCGCATCGAGGGTCAGGCCGCTACCTGCCTGGAACGGGTGGAGGAGGCCAACGCCCAGACGGGCGTGTTCATCCTGGCCACCAACGACCTGAGCGGCACCCTGACCATGGCCGAACTGCTGGCCACCTACAAGGCACAGCAAACGGTTGAGCGCGGCTTTCGTTTCCTCAAAAGCCCCGAGTTTCTGACCTCATCGCTCTATCTGAAAAAGCCGGAGCGCATTGAAGCCCTGTTGATGGTGATGACCTGCAGCCTGATGATTTACGCCGCGCTGGAGCACCGTATCCGCAAAGGGCTGGTTGCCCAAGGCCGCAGCGTGCCGGACATGAAGAAGAAACCGACGCAGAAGCCAACCGCCCGCTGGATCTTCCTGTGCTTTGGCGGGATCCACGAGTACAGCCTGGGGGGCGAACCAGCCCAAGTGACCGACATCAACACCGTTCAGGAGACCATCATCGACGTTCTCGGCCCTCGATACCGGCAGATTTATTCATGAAGCGGGTGCGGAATGTCGGTTTGATATGTAATTTGCTATTGGTCTAATAGATGCGCAAACTTCCGAACCGGCAGCAAGGCAGAGAGCACCGGGCATATCAATCCGAAGTATGGAAGTAGCCCTGGGCGGACGTTCTATACCCATATCTCCGACCAATACGCGCCCTTCAGCGCCAAGGTGGTCAACGTCGGCTTGCGCGACTCGACCTATGTGCTCGATGGCCTGCTGTACCACGAGTCTGACTTGCGTATCGAGGAACACTACACCGACACGGCGGGCTTCACCGATCATGTGTTCGGCCTGATGCACTTTCTGTGATTCCGGTTCGCGCCGCGCATCCGCGACCTGGGCGACACCAAGCTGTTCATTCCCAAGGGCCATACTGCCTACGATGCACTCAAGCCGATGATTAGCAGCGACAGGCTGAACATCAAGGCTATTCGCGCTCATTCGGATGAAATCCTACGGCTGGCCACTTCGATCAAGCAGGGCACGGTGACGGCCTCGCTGATGCTGCGCAAGCTCGGCAGCTATCCGCGCCAAAACGGCTTGGCCGTCGCCCTGCGCGAGCTGGGGCGCATCGAGCGCACGCTGTTCATTCTGGATTGGCTGCAAAGCGTGGAGCTGCGCCGCCGCGTCCATGCGGGGCTGAATAAGGGCGAGGCGCGCCACGCGCTGGCCAGGGCGGTCTTCTTCTACCGATTGGGTGAAATCCGCGACCGCAGTTTTGAGCAGCAGCGCTACCGGGCCAGCGGCCTCAATCTGGTGACGGCGGCCATCGTGTTGTGGAACACGGTCTATCTGGAGCGTGCCACCAGTGCTTTGCGTGCCCACTGCAAGGCGCTGGACGATACGTTGCTGCAATATCTGTCCCCGCTGGGGTGGGAGCATATCAACCTGACCGGCGATTACCTATGGCGCAGCAGTGCCAAGGTCGGTGCGGGGAAGTTCAGGCCATTGCGACCGCTGCCACCGGCTTAGCGTGCTTTATTTTCCGTTTTCTGAGACGACCCCGACTAAGAGCAAAGCAGTGGCCTATGGCGGGGTGGTGATCGATCCCCATGGTTATTTGTTGATGCGTGAAGTGAAAAATCACTTCGACGGCTATGTCTGGACGTTCGCCAAAGGTCGGCAGGACAAGGGTGAAAGTCCTAGAGAAACCGCGTTGCGGGAGGTCTGGGAGGAGATGGGTATCAATGCCACCATCCTTATTCCCATTTCTGGGGAGTTTGCAGGCGGCACCACGCTCAATCGCTTTTTCTTGATGGTGGTGGAGCGAGGGGCACCAAACCTCGGTTACGGTAACGATGAGACCGAACGCTTATGCTGGGCGACACCCGCAGAGGCAGAACGCCTGATCGCACAAACCAGCAACCCTATTGGCCGAGCGCGTGACCTTGCGATCCTCAAGGCCGCTCAAGATAGCCTTCCTAAGATGTTGCCATTGACTCGCCCCGTGGTGCGTTGTGCCGACTGGCACAGCCGGCCCATGCCCGCAAGCCGGATAGCCGTGCCGCTGGATACGTGTTACTCAGCCTCGGAGATGGCCGCGATAGTCTGCGGATCATTGCCGATAAGTCAGGATGACAAGTGGTTTATCTTCTATGAGGATGGTGTTTTGCACTGTCACCGCAGCTGGACAGGCATTTGTATTTATCGGGTATATTTCCAGCCCGTTGCAACGGGTTGGCAGGCTCGCCAGGTAGAAATCAACCGACACCCAGGGCAGTACACTGAATCAGATGAGAGCGAAGATTTGGCTTTATTGAACACAATCCTTGAGCTGCTTTTGCTCATGAAGCCCATCTAGTCAGTTACGGCATGAACTGCGTATTCCGGTGAATTTGAACAGTGATTCCGGAATCTGTGAACACCATTTCCGGAAAGTATGCGGCCAGGGATTCTGCGAGCAGAAGCTGAGCTTTGAGGGGAGGCATCTTTTCGACTCACCGAACAAGCCAGCAGCCAAGCGCAGCGCGGCAGTTGTGGATCCAGGTCATTGGAGCATGACGGTTCATCTGACATCAGAGTTCGTGCTCTGAGGTGTCCGGAAATGGTGTACACGCAAGCCGGAATCAGCGTTCATTTTAAACCGGAATAGGTGTTCATTTTCGACCGGAATATGCATGAACTAAGCCGTAGCAGCTAAGCCATTGAAAACAAAAGCACTTTCATTTTAATGGAAGTGCTTTTTTAGTTTTGAACCCACATTTGAACCCACACCTACAAGACTAGTTATCATTGTCGACGACTCAACTCGGACTAGCCTGATGAACAGCGTTGACCACATAACTGTACCTATCCTCCCCATGTTGCCTAATGCAAGAGAGGGCCAATGGCCCTCTCTTGCTATCTATGTTGTTGGTCAGTGCAAACAGCACTGCTTGTACTTCTAGCCGCAGCCAAAGGGACACGGCTCGTTGCGGCCAATCTTGATGGGTACCACCACTGGTGTTCGCTACGTTGTGCCAGAAAGTGGGCATGCAGGATGTTTTTGGCGTTACCTTTTCACTAGCTGTTGATCAGCGCGCAAAAATGACCAGGTTTCCGGGGTTTTCAGCGTCCAATTTTGACCACCCCGGAGTGTGTGCAACTATCCGATCTTTGGATCGGAGAACCTGGAGTGTTAATCATGGAAACCGTGTTGAAGATCCGGCGTATGCATCAGGTGGACGGCCAGTCCATCAGCGCCATCGCTAAAGTCACAGGACTCTCTCGCAATACCGTTCGCAAATACCTTCGCCAACCTCCCTCCGAACCGCCCAAGTACCGCCGTCCACAGCCAGCCAGGCCCAAGCTCGGTGAATTCGAGTCGACACTGACCCAGTGGCTGGACCTCGATGCCAAGCGGCCCAAGCGACAACGCCGCTGTGCCAGGCAACTCTTCGAAGACCTACAACGCCTGGGCTACCAGGGGGCCTACGACAGCGTCCAGCGCTTCGTCCGTGACTATAAACAGCAGTCAGCCAAAGTGGCTGCCTTTGTCCCCCTGACGTTCGCGGCTGGTGAGGCCTATCAGTTTGACTGGAGCGAGGAAGAGGTGGAGATCGGCGGCGTGGTGCAGTGGGTCAAGGCTGCCCATTTTCGCCTCACCCACAGCCGCCAGCCCTTCGTCATGGTGTTTCCTCGCGAAACCCAGGAGATGGTGTTTGCCGCTCACGATGCGGCCTTTCACTACTGGGGCGGCGTGCCACGCCAGGGCATCTACGACAACCTCAAGACCTGTATCGACCAAGTACTTGAGGGGAAAGAGCGCCGCTTCAATCCCCGCTTCCTGGCGCTGATGAGCCATTACGTCATTGAGCCGGTAGCCTGCACCCCTGCCTCGGGTTGGGAAAAGGGCCAGGTTGAGAAACAGGTTCAGGATGTGCGCCGGCGCTGCTTTACACCCCGGCGCAAGGTCGACAGCCTGGCCGAGCTCAACCGTCGGCTTATCCAGGAGCTGGAGCAGGCAGCACAAACACGCCCCCACCCGGACGACCCCTCGCAAACAGTGTGGCAGCGCTTCGAGCAGGAACGGACCACCCTGCGCCCCCTGGCTGCGCGCTTCAATGGCTATGTGGAGCGGGAGCTGCGGGTTGACAGCACCTGCCTCATCCACTTCGACCGCAACACCTACAGTGTCGACAGCCGTTACGCCCATCGTCATGTCACAGCCCGGGTCTTCGCTGACCGGCTCCAGGTGTATGCCCAGAGCGAGCTTATTGCCGAGCATCCCCGCCAGTTTGGCCGGGACAAGACCCAGTTCGACCCCTGGCATTACCTCGGCCTGCTCGAGCACAAACCCGGCGCGCTGCGCCACGGTGCTCCCTTCAAGGAGTGGGTGTTACCGCCGGCTTTGAGCCGCTTACAGCAGCAACTGCTGAGCCGCAAGGGCGGTGACCGGGACATGGTCAAGCTACTGTTGGCTGCCCGGCAGGACGGACTCGACCTGTTGGAGCAAGCCTGCCAGCAGGTACTGCTGCTGGGCGGCAGCTCGGCCGAGCTGGTACTCAACCACCTGCAGCGGCTGCGCCGCCCCGTCGAGGTGCCACAGCTCCATGCTCAGGTGGTGCCGCTTGCACAGCCGCCGCAGGCCAACTGCCAACGCTATGACAGCCTGTTACCGGGAGGTCAGCATGTCAGCCGATGAAATTTACCAGCGCCTGCAGGGGTTGAAACTGTTTGGTATGGCGGCGCTGTGCGACGAGCTGCTGGCGCATCGGGAGCGTCCCTTACCACCGCCGGAGCAGTGGCTCAAACGGATGATCGAAGCCGAAGAATCCGAACGTCAGTGCCGCTCGATCCGCTATCAGATGGGCATCGCCAAGTTCCCGCTGGCCAGGGACCTGGACAGCTTCGAGACCGCAGACACCCCGGTCAGCCCCGTGCACCTGTCCGCGCTGGATAGAGATGACTTCCTGGAGCAGAAGCGCAATCTGCTGCTGATAGGCGGAACCGGGACGGGTAAAACCCATCTGGCCATCGCCCTGGGGCGCAATGCCGTGCGCCGGGGCAAGCGAGTGCGTTTCTACGGCGTGGTGGATCTGGTCAACCAACTGGAGCAGGAGAAGGCGGCAGGCAAAGCCGGGCAGCTTGCCAACCGGCTGGTCAATGTCGATGCGGTTATCCTGGACGAACTGGGCTACTTGCCGTTTGCCGAAAGCGGTGGCGCCCTGCTATTTCACCTGATCAGCAAGCTGTACGAGCGCACCAGCCTGATCCTGACCACCAACCTGGCCTTCAGCGAATGGAGCAAGGTATTTACGGATGAGAAGATGACAACGGCGATGTTGGATAGGATCACCCATCACTGCGAGATCATCGAGACAGGAAACGACTCCTACCGCTTCAAACAGAGGATGAAATCAGCCAGCTAACCCTGGTCAATTTTGGACGCTGAACCCTGGTCATTTTTCGATGCTGATTGACA